>CAIRFY010000256.1 GCA_903877945.1 uncultured Oscillochloris sp.
CGCGTCACCGCGTCACCCCCTCACCGCGTCACCCCCGCACCCCCTCCCCGCGTCTCAAAAGCTCCGCGGCTCAACCAGGGCCGCAGCAAGCGACTCGCCCAGGCGTATGCGGTAGACCGGCACGCGCAGCTCAGCCACGCGGCGCAGAGTCGGCTCGGGGTCGTGCCAGCCGCCGAAGCTCTGGGGGTCAACGAAGAGCACGGCGGCGCGCACGCCCCGGTAGAGCTGCTGCTGAAGGGCGCTGATCCAGCGCTCGTCAATGGCCGAAGTGATGATCAGCAGGGTGCAGTTACGTCCGAAGCGCTGGCTCTCGGCGAGCAGCACCTCGGCGAGGGGCTCGGCGCTGTGGGCGCGCAGGATGGCCAGAGCTTCCAGGATCTTGAAGAGTTGACGGGACTCGCGTTCGGCGGGGATGACCTCGCGGTGCTGGCCCCAGGCCACTAGGCCGACAATGCGGTTCTGTGCGAGCAGCGTGCGGGCCAGGGACGCCGCCGCCATCACCGCGTACTCCTCGGTGCTCTCCAGGGTCTCAGCGACGATGGGGCGTCGGCTGGGCTGGCGTTTCCACCAGGGTAGCCGGTTACGCGCATCGTCATCCTCACCGCGCCGATGGCGCACGGCCCGCGTGTCGCGCACCACCGCACGCTCCTGCATGTCCAACACCAGGTAGATGTCAGCCGAGGGGTCGAGATCGAACTCCTTGACCATCAGTTGGCCGGTGCGCGCCGTGCTGCGCCAGTGGATACGGTTGAAGCTGTCGCCCGGCGCATACTCGCGTATCGTCGAGACATTCGGCGTCACGTTGAAGGTGCGGGCGCGGGTGGCCTGCCCGCCCGGCAATTCGGCGATGGGCAGGTGGAACGCGGGTAGATCAACCATCTGCGGGTAAACAACAATCTCGTTGGTCGAGGGCATCCTGCGGCTGAGCCGCACGATCCCGAAGGGGTCGCCGCTGATCAGGGTGGCTGGGCCAAGGCGAAAGCGCCCGCGCATTGTGCAGAGGGTGCGGGCCAGCCAGCGCCCGCGCTGCCCGCCGCCCAGGTAGGTAACAAACCCGGCCCCGTGCTGCGGTAGCTCCGACTCGTCGCGCAGTTCAATCCAGAGCTTGGGGAGAAACCAGCGATTGCGGATGCTGATCCGCTCGCGGGCGAACTCGCCCACGTTCGCCCGCAGAGTCAGCGTCTCGCGCTCAACCGTCAGGCCGCGCAGGTTCAGCCAGGCCCACAGCACCGACAGAATCAGCAGGCCCAGCAGCAGGTAGCTCAGGTGGAAAAAGAGCCGCAGGCCGGTGCCCTGGGCCACCAGGAAACATAGCCCGCTGAGCATCAGCACGGTGATCGGTCGTAGCATAGTGCCGTTATCCCAATGGCCAGCCCGGAATACGTTCGTCAATCTTAGTCATAATCCGCTGTGTCTCGCGCAGGGCGATGACCATCCGCGTATAGTGCTGAATGTCGTCCATACTCAGTGTGCGCCCTTTGCGATCCTTGAGCCACTTTTCCAGCGGTTGGTAGCCGCCGACCTGCGCCCCCCAGGTTTCAGGCTCAATGCCCGCGAAGTGTTGCGTGTGGTTGATCGCCACCCGCCCCGGCTCATCCCCCTTTGGCGCGATGTAGATAACCTTCTCGACAATCCTCGTTCCGCTGTACGGGAAGCTGATCCCCTGTTTGCCGGGAGTCACAAGGATTGCCGCGCCGCCGTTGCCGCCGACTCCGCCGCTGCCCGGTAGCCTCAACAGATGCAGATCAACCAACTCGGCTCCCTTCGCCACGAGATCGGTGAAGAGCGCGGTGTCGCTGGTGATCGGCAGGCGCGGGAAGTCGATCTTCAAGAACTCGGCGTAGCGGGTACGATAGGTAGGACTGTGGAAGATGGCGTAGATGTAGTGGAAAATGTCTTCGGGGCCGAAGGTTTCCGCAAGATCGCCGCGACCATCAGAAACAAAGCGCAGCCCTACATTCTGCTCGATGCTTTTGATAAAATCAGCGTGTATGTTATGCCAACGCCCTTCTGCTTCCGCATCTGACGCATCAGGTAAAGGGGTTTGATCTGTTTGATGTGAGACAGGGTACAGGTACAAAGGAAGAGTGTAGCCACGCTCGCGTGTCTTGTTTGAGACATAACAATCATCGGTGATGTGTTCCGTGACAAACACATGCTGCCAAGCGTCACTGACAATTTGACGACAGATATGGAGGGCAATATTATGCTCGACCCGCATATGCTCCATAACCTCAGGTCGAGGTCTGCAAATAAACCCGCAAGATTGGCCTGTGTAGTAGGTCATTCGTTGATCAAACAAGCGATACGCAACTGGGGTTATGTAATTCTCATTGATACCGTGTGATTGAAGATCTGCTTGGGCTAACGAGACTTTCCAGTCTTGAGCATCTTCCCCTAACGCATATGTGGAACGAGCCACGTCAACAGGTACATTCGAGAAATCTTTTACCGTTTCCATCATCTCGTCTTTCGTCCACTGAATCGTCAGGCGATCACGTGCAGTGACAATCCCTACGGAATGAACGGGGAAGATGTCGGTTATCTTTGTCCCTGCGTGATACTCTCCAAGAAGATGTGTGTTTTGTGGCACGAACAGATGCCAAGGTGCCGTCGGTTGAATCTGCTGCCATGTGGTTGTCGCCACATGTTCGCTGCTCAACGCCGCGTATTTCACCTGCCGCAGCCCCCACAGATCCGCATACCACACCCGCCCAGCGCCGGGTTGCTTCGTTTTGATGAAGATCCCGATACTGACGCCCTGTTGAATATCGAACACGTTTTCATCGACGCCGTCATCTGGCGTGCGCTCTTTTTTCTTACTGTTGCCGTGCAAATTGAGGATGTAGATCGTATCAAAATCACGCAGCAGACTCTGGCGCATCCCCCGGAAGGTTGGGTTGTCCAGGTAGCCGTTATTGGTGATGAAGGCCAACACGCCCTCGCCAGTCTGGGTGATCCGCCATTGCCCCAGCCGAATGAACTTGACGTAGTCGTCTTGCAGCCACTTTGAGTTGCGCTCACCGAGCGGCTGCCCGTCAACCTGGTAGTAGCTTGCGGTCTTCGTGCCATCTGGCAGCGTACCCTTGAGCAGATCGCTAATCCACTTCCCCTGGTTGGAACTATGCCCCGCGTAGGGCGGATTGCCCAGCACCACCATCACCCGCGCATGATGCTTCACCATGTTCGCCGCTGCGGCTTCTTGCGCGATGTACTGGGCAAACGGCAAGTCCATTTGGGCAAGCACTCCCTCTAGCGCATTGGTCAGGTAAATCCCCAGCCGCTCGTTACTGCCAAAATGATAGCCGAGTTGCCCCAGCAGCAGCCCCATTTTCAGGTGCGCGATGGTGTACGGAGCCATCAGCAACTCAAAGCCGAACAGCCGATGCAGCAACTTCTCCGTGACATAACTATCCCAGGCTCCCGCCAACCCCATGTCGCTGAGCGTCGTGTGGATGCGCTGCACCACCGCGTAGAGAAACGTCGCCGTACCCGTGGCCGGATCGAGAATTACCGTACGCTCGTCGGCCAAGCCCATCGGTTTGTGGAAATGCGTTGTGAGCAGGTGATCAACCGAGCGCACAATGTAACCGACCACCGGCTCGGGGGTGTAATAGACGCCCCGCGACTCGCGCAGGGCCGGGTTATAGGCGGCCAGAAACGTCTCGTAGAAGTGGACGACGGGATCTTCCTGCTTAGTGGCTTTACCAAAATCCTTGAGTACCGCGCCAATATCGGTGCGGGCCAGCAGGCTGGCGCAATCATCCACCAGCCACGCGATCCGCTCATCGAGATCGTAGCCCGCAATTTCCTGAAACAGCTTACGCAGGAACGGATTGGTTTTGGGGATCGCCATCGCCGCATCGAAGCGGCTAAAGTTCAACTTCTCCGGCACCGCAACGCGGGCGGCAAACAGGCCATAGACAATCGTCTGGGCGTACATATCGGCAAACTCATCGTCCTTGAGCATTGGCAAGAGAGTCTGGCGAAACGCCGTAAGCTGCTGATGCAGGTCGCCCGTTTCGCCCTGCGCCGTCAGCACATCAAGGATGACATCGTGCAGCCAACGCGCCGCCTGGGCCAGCCGACCAGCCAGCTCGCGAGGGGTATTGACGGTAGGGATCTGCTGCGCGGCGAACTGGGTCAGCAGACCGGCAAGATCCGCCGCCGCCGTCGGCGTAGCCACGAGCTTTTGTTTGGCCTTCTCCCAGGACGCCACCCGTAGCGGCGTAGCGAGGCGGGCCGTGCCGTTGACAAACCAATGCCACTCCAGGCCATCGGTAAAGAGCAGATTGGGCAGGGCAGCCCGGTACCGTCGAAGCTGCGTCCCCTCGCGGGTGCGCGGCTTGTCGCGCTCGCTATCGCCAATGATCTGATCGAGCTTGACCCCGATGTCCTTAGCCTCAACGTGGCCGATGGGCGTATTGCCCTGCTGGATCACAAAGTCAGGCGCACCATACTGCGCGTGCTTCGGCTCGTTGGTCGCCTTCGCCGGATTCAGCACCGCCTCAAAAAGCTGCTGCAACGCGGGGCGGTAGGTATGTTCTGTCGCGATACCGCTTTTAAGGCAGCCAGCGATCTCAGCGAGGAAAGCAGCGACAGACATGGGGAACCTCAAATGCAGACAGGGGAACAACGGCGGTAGTGTAGCATGGATTGTAGGGGTTCGCAGGTACCTGACCGTTTGCCGCCGAACGGCCCTCACCCCCCGGCCCCCTCTCCCTGAACGGGAGCGGGGGAGCCGAGCGCATCCTGATGAAGAAACTCCCCTCTCCCCGTGAGGGAGTGGGGCAGGGGGTGTGGGGGCCGGAGCTGACTTTGCTCATGCCCTGAGAATCATCTCAATGTGCCTTGACACTGCTTAGAACATAGTGCTACACTTCACGAAATGCGTTGTAGTCTCGTGGAGGGATTCTGTGGAACGTCTCGAAGATCCGCCAGACGTTGTTATCCGTCGGCTGCCGCTGTATGCGCGAAGCCTGCGCTACCTGCTCGACGAGGAAATCCACTCGGTTTCGTCGCAGGAGCTTGGCGAACGCATTAATGTCACCGCCGCCCAGATTCGCAAGGATCTCTCCTACTTTGGCGAGTTTGGCAAGCAGGGCATTGGCTATGATGTTGAGAAGCTGCTCAACCATATCGAGCGTATCCTCGGACTCAATCAGAGCTGGCCGGTGATCCTGGTTGGCGTTGGTCATCTTGGTCAGGCTATCGCCCGCTACGATGGATTCCACTCTCAGGGTCTGCAAATTGTTGGGCTCTTCGACACCGACCCGCACAAGATCGGCCAGCGGGTGGCGGACGTTGAGATCACCGATTATGTCCATATGCCGAAGGTGATCCGCAAGACAAATGCGCGTCTTGGAATAATAGCGGTACCCGCAGCCGAGGCTCAGCCCGTCGCAGATGTGTTGATTGACGCAGGAATCCGCGCAATCCTCTGCTATGCGCCGATTATCCTCCAGACCCCTGAGGATGTGTGGGTGCGCTATATCGATCCGGTCGCGGTGCTGCATAGCATGACCTACTACCTCGCCCGCGAGCATATGCCATAGCGATGGGATGGTTGGGTGAATAGGCCAGCTTTATCGGCATATTCACTCAACCATCCCATCTGTTGGTGTGAGGGCGACCGTATCAATGAAGCGTAGCGCGCCTCTGAGGCTGACGCCTCTGCCGATCCTTCTGCTCGCCCTGGCCTACCTGCTCGCCGTCGCGCCGCTGCTCTGGACGCAGTCCGGCGCTCGGGCGCTGCGCCTGCCACCGCAGTTGCCGGTCGCTGACGTTAGGGCCGACGCGCCGATGGCCGCCCGCGCCCCGCTGGTTGGCGATATGTCGCCCGCCGAGGCTCTCGCCGCGCTCCAACTGCGCACATCCTCCCCCCTTGCCGTGCGCTGGGATGCGCGCAGCGGCATCCCTACCTTCCTCAGCACCGCTGACCCGGCTGGTCGCCTGGGCTACCAGCCCACTGCTGCGGAGATCGGCAACCCCGTCGCTATTGCCCAAGGCTTCCTCGATCAGAACCGCAGCCTCTTCGGGCTGCGCTCCGCTGCCGAGGATCTCTCGCTGCTGCGGGTTGAACCTGACCTCCAGCGCGGCTACGCCCACATTCGCCTCGACCAACGCTACGCCGGTCTGCCGGTCTTTGGCCGCCAGTTGGTGGTGCATCTTGACCCGAGCGGCCAGGTGGTTGCGGTGAACGGCGAGGTTGTCCCCGCCCTTCATCTGGCTACCACGCCGACAATCAGCGCGGCCCAGGCTGATGCCGCCGCCCTGGCGAACCTGATCACGGAGCAACTGCGCCCCGGCGATGCGGCCAGCGCCCAGATCACGGCCCTGCCTGATGAGACTCACCTGGCCGTCTATGTTGATGATCAAGGCCAGGCCAGTTTGGTCTGGAATGTGACCATCCTCACCGAGCGGCCCCTGAGCCAGTGGCACGTCTTCGTCAACGCTGGTCGCCCGGTGGTCGTCCACGCGATTGATGGGGTGATGCCGATTAAGCGGCGCAAGACCTACAGCGCCCGTAATGGCACGAGCGTCCCTGGTCGGCTGCTGGCCGATGAGGGCGAGCGTACCAAGGACGCGGTCGCGCAGGCCGCCCACGATGGTGCGGGTGTCGTGTACGACTACTACCTAAAGACATTTAAGCGCGATGCCTACGATGACCGGGGTAGCCCGATGATCTCGACTGTCCACTACGGCAGCGACCCGGAGGATGCCGAGAATGCGGCCTGGGTGGGCGAGTACAGTCAGATGATCTACGGCGACGGCGGCCAGATCTTTAAGCCCCTGCCCTATGGCCTGGATGTGATCGGCCACGAGTTTACCCACGGCGTGATCGATAGCAGCTCGGCTCTGGTGTACGAAGGTCAGTCTGGGGCGCTCAACGAGTCCTACGCCGATGTCTTCGGCGCGCTGATTGACCGGGGCAACTGGACGATTGGCGAGCAGGTGGTGAAGTCGCCGCCCTACCCGGTGCCCTACCTGCGCAGCCTGGAGGATCCGAGCGCGGGCGACTCCTACGATGCGGGCGACCCGCTGGCGAGCGTGGGTCAGCCTTCGACGATGAAGGAGTATGCCAACCTGCCCAACTCGCGCCGCTCCGATAACGGCGGCGTGCATGTGAATAGCGGTATCCCCAACCACGCCGCCTTTCTGGTGGCTAAGGCTCTCGGTCGCGAGAAGCTGGAGCAGATCTACTACCGCGCCCTCACCAGTTACCTCACCCCCGACGCCGACTTTGTGGCCGCCGCCAATGCCACGGCCCGCGCCGCCGCCGACCTCTACGGACAGGCTGAGGTGAACGCTGTTCAGGCCGCCTTTGCCCAGGTGGGTATCACCACCGCCGCTGCGCCGCAGACTCCACCACCCGTCTCGTCAGAAGGCGACCTGCCTTCGGGCGGGCCGAGTGCGCCACCGCCGGTCGAGGCTTTGCCCGCCGGCTGCTCCGATGTGATCGTCAACGGCGGCTTCGAGCAGGACGGCGGCTGGACTGAGATTTCGCGTGGTGATAGCGCCCTGATCGATACGCAGTTGCCGCGCAGCGGTAAGCGCAGCGCGTGGCTCGGCGGCAGCGATAAGGAGCCGCTCCAGTCGCTTTCTCAGGAGGTGAAGCTGCCCGCTAATGCGACCAGTATCACCCTTGGCTATGCCCGCTACACCCACGAGGAGTTCAGCGGTCTGCTCGGTGTTCTCTCTGATGACGCCAAGTTCAGCGTTACCTTGACCAATGCCGGCGGCGACAGTGTAGAAACCGTGGAGGAAATGCCCTCCTCGACATCCACAGATTCGTGGAGCGAACAGAGCGCTGACATCTCGGCTTACGCCGGTAAAACCCTGCGCCTGACCTTCTCATCCGAGAACCCACGCGGCAACGTGTCGAGCATGTTTGTGGACGAGGTCACGCTGGTGATCTGCACCACCGGCCAGGCACCTGCCGCGCCGCCCACCAGTAGCAGCGATCTGGTCTACATCACGGGCGCGATTACCGATGCCGACACCCACCGTGGCGTGGGCGGGGTGCAGTTCTTTGTAATTACCCCCGGCCTCAGCGCCAGCGATGCTGCCGCTGACGATAACCTGAGCGCCGATGAGATTCTGACAATGGGCACCACCGACAACAGCGGGATCTTTCAGACGGAGGAGGCCGTGCCCAGGGGCCAGACCTACAGCGTGGTTGTCTTCGCCCGAGGCTACCGGCCCATCCTCGCCGATGAAAAGGTAGTCATCCCCGCCGACGCCAGCAATCCGCACCGCGTAGACGCCGCGATCCGGCGCAGCAGGTAATCTTCTCTGTTATGAGGCGTACCCGATGAGCGATGAGCCTGATCTCACATGCTGTATCTGCGATGTGCCCCTGCGACCGCCACACAACATCCTTGGCCAGCGAGCCTACTGTGACCGGCACTTCGCCACGGTGAACAAGCCCCACGTCGGATTCTGGCGGGCCGGGTTGATCCAGATTGTGAGTATGGGCGTCCTTAGCGCCCTGGTGGCCTACCTCGCTGGCTTGATCGGCCCGCTCAACGGTTTGGCCCTGATCTTCGCGGGGATCGTGCTGGCGGTAGTTCCCTCCGCGAGCTGGCTGGTCTTCTTCTACCGCCAGGATCGCCTGGAGCCCGAACCAAAGCACGACGTGGCCGCCGTCTTCTTCCTGGCGCTCATCCTCGCCGATGTGCTTGGCCGTCGCGTCATCGATGACTGGCTCCAGGTGCGCCTGTGGGCCTCCGCCAGCAGCGCCACATCCCTGGCCGCATCGATCCTGATCGTCGGCGTCACCTGGCAGGCCATTGCCTACGCCGCCGTGCGCCTGCTGGTCTACACCACACCCGAGTTCGACGAGCGCATGGACGGAATTGTCTACGGGACGGTGGCGGGCCTGGGGGTGGCCACCCTGCTGAACCTGCGCTATGTGCTGGACAACGGCGGCGTGGCCCTCGGGCCGGGGGTGATCAATGTGGTGACGGCAGCTCTGGCCCAGGCGTCGTTCGGTGGCCTGATGGGCTACGTCATGGCCGAGGCCAAGTTCACCCGCCGCCCGGTCTGGTGGGTACCCGTCGGCTTCGCCCTCACCGCCGCGCTCAACGGCCTGTTTAGCTGGCTAATCGGCGAGGTCAGCGCCGTCGGCCTGGGCGTTGAGTACTGGCGATCTCTCGTCCTAGGTATGGCCGTGGCCCTCGTCGCCTTCTTCACCCTCGTGGCCCTGATGCGTCGCAGCATCGAGGTGACGCTGCGGCAGAGCGGGAGGCCAACGTGATAAAGAGCGCTATGCCGGTCTACCGCCTACGCACCCTCCCTGGCGACCTGGGCGTGGCCCTGGTGACGCTGATCGCGCTTGGGCTGGGCTGGCTGCTGATGGCCCAGACGACGGGACGTACTCGGCCCTACGTCGAACCCGACGCGGGCCTGCGGCTGAACTACCCCGCAGGCTGGATCAGCGTCGACTCGCTCCAGGATCTGCTGCTCAAGGTAGAGGATCCGCAAACAGACTCGGCCTTCAAGACGGCCCTCAGCGTCGAGCGGCACGACCTCGATCCCGCCAGTCCACCGACGCTCCAGACATTGCTCGACCGACGGGTGCAGGAACACGCCCACCTCACCGGCTACCACCTGCTCGCCGACGGCGAGGCAACCGTGGCCGGACAGCGGGCCATCCTGCTGGAGTACGCCTACGTCGTGCAGCCCATCGACGCACCTCGGCGGGCCTCGCTACCGGTAGTCGTCCGCGCCCGCGAGTACCTGCTGATCACCAAAGACCGCTCGTATTACCTGAGCATCGCCGCCCCAGAGGGAGGATTCGCCCAGGCGAGCGCACAGTTCGAGCGGATTGCCCAGAGTCTCGTGCTGCCATGAGATCGCAGCACGGTGCGCTGACGGCGTAGCAGGGCTATTGCAAAGTCACCCTCCGGCCCTCACCCCCCAGCCCCCTCTCCCCGTGAGGGAGAGGGGCTGGGGGTGAGGGCTGAGCGGCGTAGTCGTCAGCGCACAGGACTGCAATCTATTTGATAAACTCATTGGTGAAGGCTGCGTTCACATCCACCGGCCCGGCGAGCAGCTTCGCGTCACGCATAAACTGCTCCGTCTTTGTCCAGACAGCGGCGTCGGTGAAGCCAAGGCCCGCGCTGGTGGTCTTGTCGCTCTGCCAGAAGGCCAGGCTCTCTTGGAGTACCTGGCGCTGGAGCTTCGGGTCGCCCAGCTTGGCCTCGGGGATGAACGTCAAGCTCAGCGTGTACGCCGCATCCGGGTTGTCCAGCGTATCCCGCAGCCCGCGCACCGATGCCTGCACGAAGCTGCGCACCAGCGCCGGGTCTTGCTTGATCAGCGCCTCACTGACCACAATCCCGTTCGAGGCCAGGTCGTAAATATCAGCGACGCGCAGCACGTCCACCTGCTGATTCTGCTGGCGCAGGATCACCGGCTCGTTCATGGCGTAGCCGATCCCCACCTGCACCTTGTCCTCAAGCACCGTCTGGGCCTGAGTGAAGCCGATCTCCTGCACAGTCAGCGCACGCTCGTCCAGCTTGTTGGCGTAGAGCACGGCCATCAGAGCGTAGAGGCTCTCGCCGTAGCGCCCAGGGATGCCCACCGTCTTGCCCTTCAGGTCGTCCACGCTCTTGAGGCTGGTGGACGACTTGGCAAAGAAGACCACCGGGAACTTCTGGTAGAGCGTTTCGACCGTCTTCACGGCTAAGCCTTGCTGGCGGGCGAGCAGCACCGAGGTGCCGCTGGCCGTAGCGAAGGCGACCTTGCTCTCCGGCCAGGCTGCGGCGCGCACGACGACATCGTTCTCAAAATTGTAGTCGAAGCTGACATCCAGCCCGGCGTCCTTATAATAGCCCTTGGCGGCGGCCACATAGTAAGGCGCAAACTGGACGTTCGGGACATAGGACATGGCCAGCGTGATCGGGCGCAGCCCCTGGCCGGAGGCAGTCGGGGCGAGGGCGGTCGGCTGGGCACCGCAGGCCACCAGAGTCAGGGCCAGCACGGCGATGAGCAAAAGACGATTGGGCACAGTGGACTCCTTAAAATACGGTCAAGAAGCAATACCGCAGAAGTAACGCGGTGAGGCGTCCTGTCATTCTGAGCGAAGCGAAGAATCCCGGTCGGGACGCTTCGCTTCGCTCAGCGTGACAGCGTTACGTATGCTGCTCTCTTGCGTCAAGAATATTGGGCAGAGACGCCCCGCCGGGGCGTCTCTACGACTCCCACGTCACCAGGAGCCGTTCCAGCAGGGTGGCGATCAAGTAGAACCCCAGCGTGATCACGGCGAGGGTGAGCAGGGCCACAAAGATCAGCGGTGTATCGAAGAGACCACGGGCGATGTTAATCAGGGCACCCAGGCCATCGCGCCCGGCCACAAACTCGCCTACCACGGCACCGGTCGTGGCCAGGGCCAGCCCAGTGCGTACCCCGCCGAAGAGTACCGGCAGCGCCAGAGACGCCTCGACATGGCACAGCATCTGCCAGCGGCTAGCCCCGCTGATCAGCGCCATTTCGCGCAGCTCACGCGGAATGCCGCGCAGGGCGATCACCGTACTCAGCAAGATGGGCAGGAAGGTGATCAGGGCGGCGATCAAGAGCTTGGACTGGAGGCCCGGCCCGAACCAGAGGATAATCAGCGGGGCCACGGCCACCACCGGCACCGCCTGGCTGGCCGCCAGCAGCGGAGTCAGCGCCCGCTCTAGCCAGGGAATGTGGGCCAGCACATAGCCCAGGCTCAGACCGAGGACGAGGGCGATGGAGAATCCGCCCAGAGCTTCGCCCAAGGTGGCCGAGCTATGTTGCCAGAGGATACCGCTCGTCGCCGCGCTCGCCAGCCGCTCCAGCACCAGTCTCGGCGTGGGCAGGATGAACGCCCGGTAGCTGCCCACGCTCACCGCCGCCTGCCAGACCATCAGCAGGCCGATGATCGTCGTCGGGAGGCCGATCCAGTGCAGATCGAGCCTCCGTCGAGGTGCCATTGGCTCCACCGACGCCCGCTGGATCGGTAATGTCTGCTGCATAACCCTTCCTCTCGCAGCTCGGGGACAACAAAAGACCCCGAGGCCACTGGCTTCGGGGCATACACGCATACGACAGATGAGCGGAAACATCCGCCACACCTGTGAGAGCGGTACACCACAGCACCCCCTTCAGGGGTACGCGACGGTGCGCCCGCCGTACACGCGACCTTCTTTACATCCGGACTGTAACCGTCGGCCCCGGAGTTTCACCGAGTCATGCGTGCCTCGCAACACGCTCGTGGGCTCTACCACCGATCGGGAATTTCACCCTGCCCCGAAGATCGTTGATTTACTTTGGCGCTATGATAGCACGAGCTTTGGAACGCTGCAAGAATGCAGAAATGTAAACCCGATGCCCGAAACCTGGCCGAAGGTGTTACTATTGGGGCATTGCGTGGCGCCCGACATTTGGAGTGCGGGCGGCTCTACTGCAACAGAAAGAGGAGAAATTATGCTCCGCACTTTTCGTCGCGTCGTTGCTCCGCTCTCGGTGGCCCTGCTCCTGTCGCTGGCCGCGTGTGGCGGTCGCCAAGCGGCTGCGCCTACCGCAACCCCTGTCCCGCCTACCGAGGCTCCGACTCGTACCCCCCGGCCCACCCGTGAGCCTGTGGCTACGGCCGAACCCACCACCGAACCTACGGCCGTCGTCCTTAGCAACGATGCGCCCACCAGTTCTACGAGCGATAGTCAGTTGAAGTCTGTTGATATTGGCGATCTGGAAACCTACGCGCATACGTCCGGCGTCTTCGAGATCGGTGTCCCCAATAACTGGACGCTCCAGGACAACAGTAAGGCCGACGAACTCATCCTGGTCTGGACTGACCCGACCCGCAATGGCGCGATGGTCGTCGATATTTACGAGGATGCGAAAATCAACTCTACGGATAATCTGGCTAAGACGCTGCAAAAGTACCTAAAAAATACCTTTGGCAGTGAACCCGACTTCTCTACTGGTGACCCAAAGACCCAAACCGATAAGAGCGTGCTGATCGCCTGGACCTACACCGCCACCGCTGACAACGGCACAAAGGCTCCGCTCCTCGGCAACACCTTCATCGAGCAGCGCGGCAATAAGATCTCGCTGCTCTCCACCCTGGTGCCGCAGGATCAGTTCAAAGACCTCAAGGATAAGACCAACCAGATCATCAACTCCTACAAAATCACGCCCGACGCGCCGATTAAGCCGTAAAAAAGCGTCGTGTTTGATGTGATGATGCATCAGCCCTCCCCTCATATGGTGACGCGAACGCTGTGCGTTCGCGTCACCATGTTATAATCGTCGCCGATGTCTCACACACGGCGGCGGGCGCGGCCTGCCCCAACGAGGAGCGATTGCCACGATGCCCAGGCGCACTGATCTCCACACGATTCTTATCCTCGGCTCTGGCCCGATTGTCATCGGCCAAGCCTGCGAATTTGATTACTCCGGCGCACAGGCGTGCAAGGCTCTGCGCGAGGAGGGCTACCGCGTCGTTCTGGTCAACTCGAACCCGGCGACGATCATGACCGATCCGAGCCTGGCTGATGCGACCTATATTGAGCCGCTGACGGTGCCGAGCCTGGAGCGGATTATTGTCAAAGAGCGCCCCGACGCGCTGTTGCCCACCGTCGGCGGGCAGACGGCCCTCAATTTGGCGGTCGATCTGCACGATGCCGGTGTCCTCACCACCTATGGCGTCGAGCTGATTGGCGCGTCTATCGAGGCGGTACGTGTGGCCGAGGATCGTCAACTCTTCAAAGAGAAGATGATCGAGATCGGCCTGGAGGTCGCCAAGAGCGGCACGGCCCACACCATTGAGGAAGCCCTCGCGGTGGTGGTCAATACCGGCTTCCCGGCGATCATTCGGCCCTCCTTCACCCTCGGCGGGGCTGGCGGCGGTATCGCTTACAACCTGGAGGAGTTTAAGGAGATTGTCGAGCGTGGCCTGGATGCCTCCCCCGTCACCCAGGTGCTGGTTGAAGAGAGCGTCCTTGGCTGGAAAGAGTTCGAGATGGAGGTGATGCGCGACCGTTTGGATAACGGCGTGATCATCTGCTCGATTGAGAACATTGACCCGATGGGCGTCCATACCGGCGACTCGGTCACGGTCGCCCCGGCGATGACTCTGACCGACCGCGAGTACCAGCAGATGCGCGACCAGTCCCTGGCGGTGCTGCGCGCTGTGGGCGTGGAGACCGGCGGCTCGAACGTGCAGTTTGCCGTCAGCCCCACCGATGGCCGGATCTATGTGATCGAGATGAACCCGCGTGTGTCGCGCTCATCGGCCCTGGCATCCAAGGCGACCGGCTTCCCCATCGCGAAGATCGCCGCGAAGCTGGCCGTCGGCTATACCCTCGACGAGCTGCCCAACGACATCACCCGCGAGACCCCGGCCTCCTTCGAGCCGACCCTCGACTATGTCGTGGTGAAGATCCCGCGCTGGACGTTTGAGAAGTTCCCCCTGGCTGACCAGACCCTGACCACGCAGATGAAGTCGGTTGGCGAGGTGATGGCGATTGGTCGTACTTTTGCCGAGGCATTCCAGAAGGCGTGGCGCTCGCTGGAGCAGGGCCGCATGGGTTGGGGGGCCGATGGCAAGGAGAAGATCAACCCCGAGCGGCTGCGCGAGCGGCTGATCACGCCCCACCCCGAGCGCTTCTTCTACATCCGTTACGCCCTCCAAAGCGGTATGCCTGTGGATCAGGTGGCGGCCCTGACCAAGATCGACCCCTGGTTCCTCAACCAGCTTGAGCAGATCCTGAACCTGGAAGGTCGTCTGCGCGCCTTTAGCCTGGAGAACATCCCCGCCGACCTGCTGCGTCAGGCGAAGCGCACCGGCTTCTCCGATGCCCAGTTGGCCCACTTGCTGCGCGTGCCGACCCTCGGTTTCTCCTGGGGATCCGAGATGGCCGTGCGGGCCAGGCGCAAGGCGCTGGACATCCTGCCCACCTTCCATCGCGTAGACACGTGCGCCGCTGAGTTCCCGGCCTTCACGCCCTACCTCTACTCGAGCTACGAGAGCGAGAGCGAGGCCGATCCCACCGACCGCAAGAAGGTGCTGATCCTCGGCAGCGGCCCCAACCGCATCGGCCAGGGTATCGAGTTTGACTACTGCTGTTGCCACGCGGTCTTTGGCCTGCGCGACATGGGCTTCGAGACGATCATGGTCAACTGTAACCCTGAGACGGTCTCGACCGACTACGACACGGCTGACCGGCTCTACTTCGAGCCGTTGACCCTGGAGGACGTGCTGAACGTCGTCGATGTGGAGCGCCCGGACGGGGTACTGGTGCAGTTCGGCGGGCAGACGCCGCTGAAGCTGGCCCGCGCCCTGGAGGCGGCGGGTGTGCCCATCTGGGGCACGCTGCCCGACGCGATTGACCTGGCCGAGGATCGCGACCGCTTTGGTGCCCTGCTCGACCGGCTGGGAATCCCGGTGCCCGCCCACGGCAGCGCCACCTCGTGGGCCGAGGCCCGCGCCGCCGCCGAGCAGATCGGCTACCCGGTGGTGGTGCGCCCGTCGTATGTGCTAGGTGGCCGGGCCATGGCCATCGTCTACGACGAGTCGAGCCTGGAGCGCTACATGCGCGAGGCGGTGGACGCTTCCCCCGAGCACCCCATCCTGATTGACCGCTTCCTTGAGGATGCGTTTGAGATGGACGTGGACGCCGTGAGCGATGGCGAGACGGTTGTTATCGCCGGGATTATGGAGCAGATCGAACTAGCCGGTGTCCACAGTGGCGATAGCGCCTGCGTCATCCCGACCTACATGGTGCCCGCCGAGCATGTGGAGACGATGCGCCGCCACACTGAACACATGGCCCGCGAACTGGGCGTGGTCGGCCTGATGAATGTTCAGTACGCCATGAAGGACAACGTGGTCTACGTGCTTGAGGTGAACCCACGGGCCTCGCGCACCATCCCCTTCGTCGCCAAGGCCACCGGCGTTCCCTGGGCGCAAATCGCCGTAAAGGCCGTGGCCGGGGCTAGACTGCAGATCGCAAATGATAGACTACAGATCCGCATTGACGGCAATCTGCAATCTGAAACCTACAATCTGCAACTGGAGCAGGCGGGCGTGTTCCACGTCAAAGAGGTGGTGCTACCCTGGGCACGCTTCCAGGGCGTAGATACGCTGCTCGGGCCAGAGATGAAGTCCACTGGCGAGGCGATGGGCAGCGGGGTGAGCTTCGGCGAGGCATTTGCCAAGGCCCAGATCGGCTGCGGTCAGCACCTGCCCCTGGGCGGCAACGCCTTCCTCAGCGTGAACGACCGCGATAAAGATAACCTCGCGTCAATCGCCCGCGACTTGGCGGAACTTGGCTTTACCCTGCTGGCCACCGGCGGCACAGCGGCCTTCCTGCGCACCGCTGGCCTGGCGGTCACGTCGATCTACAAGGTGAACGAGGGCCGTCCCAACGCGGTAGACTACGTGAAGAACGGCCAGATCGCCCTGATCGTCAACACGCCCCTAGGCAAGGCCAGCTTCTTCGACGAGGTCGCCATCCGCCGTGCGGCCATCCACTACGGCATCCCCAGCCTGACCACGCTCTCGGGCGCGGCTGCCGCCGTGCAGGCCATCCGCGCCCTGCGCGACGATGTCTGGACGGTAGAGAGTCTTCAGGAGCGGGCCGCCGCCCGTCCGTAAGATTAAGGTTTTAGGACGACCGTTCGTAGTAGCGGCTTCAGCCGCTTGGCGCTAAAGCGCCTACTACGAACGGCGCAGGCTGTAAAGCTGATCTAGATCCAATACCTTTCAACTTGTAAACCACCACCCGCCTAAAGGCGGGGGCTTTGCTCTGGCGCTACCGACGAGTCGGCATCCGAGCAGTACGGCACGTTTACGGGTGCCCTGCCGGGCGAACCCGGCAGCGGGTGCATCGGCCAACGCCTACGACCTTCA
>CAIRFY010000257.1 GCA_903877945.1 uncultured Oscillochloris sp.
AAATGTGAGGACAATGCGCAGGACAAGGCAAAATGCAAAATGCAAAATGTGAAATGTGAAATTAATGCGCGAGAAGATGGGGGTAGACAAGGGGTTGCTCGATACGGGATGAAGCAAGGGGCTGTGCAATTTTGCATTTTGACTTTTGCATTTTGCATTGTCCTATTCCCTTGGGCGGCGCGTAATTATGTGACCTACGGCGGGCTGATTCTGATTGATACTACGGGTGCGGAGAATCTTTGGTTGGATAATGACCCGGCTGGGCGCGAGGTGGTGAAGGCTCAACTCTACGCCCTTGGCGATGACCGGCTGGCCCGCCAGCGCCTCGCGACCCAGCGCGGGGTTGCGGTGATTGTGGCTGACCCGGCCCGTTTTGCGGCGAAGGCGTGGGGTGAATTGACTAAGCTCTTTGCTCTGGAGTTTAGCGATGATCTGCTGGCCCGTCCGGCGATCTGGGTGTCGCTGCCTGAGGTTGCGGCTCGGTTGTTGCTTGGTGATGGGGTGTGGTTGCTGTTGCTGCTGGCCGGAGTGTTTGGGCTGATACGATCACTCCTCGACGGCGGTCTTTCATGGAAGGCACTGGCAAACCCGGCCTGGCTGCTGCTGCCCTGGGCGTTGTATGTGGTGTTGACCACGGTGATTTTTCATGTGGAACTGCGCTACCGCCTGCCGCTTTACCCGGCTCTGCTGCCGTATGCGGGGTTGGCGCTGGCGGGGGTCAGGGTCGGCTATCGGCTATCGGCTATCGGCTATCGGCTATTGGCTATTTTCACGTTGGTTGCCTGTCTCGCCCTGATGCTGCTGCATATGAATTACCCGGCCCTGGCCTGGCGGCTGGGTTGGAAGCACTGGGATCTGGGGCGGGCTGAGGTGGCCCTGGGCCGGGGGGATGTGGCGACGGCGCGGCAGGCGGCGCTGGCGGCGCTGGCGTGGGACGATGGCTCGGCGCTGGCGCGGGTGGCGCTGGCCCGCGCTGATTTGCTGGCTGGTGACCAGGCCGCTGCTATGGCCCAGTTCAACGGCGCGGTTCGGGCGCTGCCTGCGCACCCCTACGCCCACCTGCTGCGCGGCGATCTGCTACGCCACCAGGGGCAGACTGAGGCGGCTCGTGGGGATCTGGCCTATGAGACTAGCTCGCGTGAGGATCTTCAGTCCTGGGCCTGGGCGCGTTTTACGAGTGATCCGCCCGCCCGGCTGGCGCTGGGTGATGGCCTTGATTTGGGGTTTATTCGGGGAATGCAGCCTGTGCGTGAGGGCGAACATGGCTTTCGCTGGACGACGGGGGACGCGGAGGTGCGCCTGACCGCCCCGCCCGGCGCGACGACCCTGCGCTTGGGGGCGGCTTCCGGGCGACCGGACGGAGCCGCTACGGAGGTGGGTATCTCGCTCGATGGACGCGATGCGGGAACTATCCTGATCAGCGCGGATGGCGGTGTGTACGTTCTGGCGCTGCCTGTCCGGCATCCCAATACGCATGAAATAGTTGTGGGGCTGCGTAGTCGGACATTTACCCCGCGTGATTACGATAGGGCCAGCCCCGATGGAAGAGTCTTGGGGGTGAAGCTGGAAGTCGTTGAGATTTTGACGGACGTGGCATCTTGCGCGAAAGAAACGAATGTGCTATACTGTCAATAACTCCTGCTGCACGGCCACGCGACAGCGCAGTGGGTGTTTTAGATGATACAGGAGGTGAAGGTTATGACTTCCCCAACCCCGAGCGAGTGTAGCGTCACCCGCACCTACCGCGCCGCCGTCCGCCTTGGCGAGGACTTCATCACCCTTGAGGAGACGATTACGCTGCCGCTGGATGCCAGCGACGAGGAGGTGCAGCAGGCCATCGATCTTGGCTGGCGGATCTACACGGCTCAGCGCGAGGCCGTGGCTCAGCAGATCGCCACGGTGCGTGAGTCCCAGGGCTATGCAACGCCGATCACGGTGCGTGACCCGGACGCCCCGGCGAGCGAGAAGCAGCGCAATTATATCGGTGTGCTCCAGGAGGATCTGAGCTGGACGAACGAGCAACTGGCCAGCTATGCCGGGGATCACAGCGTCGATTTGGTGACGATGACCAAGGGCCAAGCGTCGGGTTTTATCGACAGCCTGAAGAAGGTTGCGGAGGAGCGCCCGCGCTACAGCGCCGACCAGAGTCGCGCCCGGGCCGTTGCCGAGCCGCCATCCGGCCCTTCCCAGCCCGCCAGCGAGAAGCAACTCCACGCCCTGGCCCACATTGCCCAGACCCGCGCTCTTGATCTGGATGCCGAGACGACCGAGCGATTCGGCGTGCCTAGCGGTGACCTGAGCGATGATCAGGCCCGCGTCCTGTTGAGCGAATGGCAGCCGCGCACGAAGCGGGCTTAGGCGTAAGGCCACATGAAGTACCTCCCAATATTTCGCATCTTCGGTGTTGGTCTGCTGACAACGCTGGTTTTACTGACGGCAGGGCGCTTTTTTGTGGCGGCAACCCAGAGTAAACCGACGATCACCATCATGACATTGGGCACACGTACGTGCGACGCGCTGAACCAGCCTAAGCCTGCGATAACACAGAGCGAGCAGTTCGTGATCGAGGTGCGCGGATTGGCGACGAGTGAGCCGGTGGCGATCAACCTCACCTTTCCCGACGGTCGGGTGTTCAGCCCCACTGTGGCCCAAGTGGAAGGTCGTGGCGGGCTGGATGGGATTGTGGATACGCCCACTGACCCAGGTTTCTTTGGCCAGACGAACGCTGGTGGCACCTACGTCAACTTCTTTCAGACCACCAGCAAGTGGCCCCACGGCTGTTACAAGGTGACGGCCCAGGGCGTCACCAGCCAGATTCAGGCGTCCGAGTATCTGGTGGTGGAGGATGCGCCGATCCCTCAGCCGGAAGCTGGCCCGCTTACGCTTGAGGTGCAGAGCCACGTCGATCAGCAAACGAGCGGCGAGCAGGGCGTTACCGTGGACATCGCTGGCCGTGCGTTCCTGGGCGGCGAGGTGATTACGCTCCAGATGATCCAGCCCAACGGCACGATTATCGATCTGCCCGCGCCGCCCGTCAGCCCGCTCGGCACCTTCCAGACGAGCGTTGATCTGAGCGATGATCATCAGGTGGGGGATCACACTTTTGTGGCGACGAACAGCACCCAGCATCGTGTGAGCGCGATCTTCACCCTGCATGCGAAGGTCGTGAGGACCAGCGGCCCTGTGGCGATCACGCTCACCAGCCCGGTTGCGGCTGCCCCGGTACAGGGGCAGTCGCTTCAACTCCAGGGAAAATTGTTCGATGCCGACGCGCAGGTAACCTGCCGGGTCGTCCAACCGAATGGGGCGATCCGCACGCTGCGCGTCGTGCAGGCCAATAGTCTCGGCGAGTTCACGGCGGATCTGCCCCTGGATCGCCAGTTGCCAACTGGGGACTACACGTTTCTGGCGAGCAGCAATACAGCGCTGTCTAGCCTGACGTTCCACCTCACGGCGGGTTCTCACGTGGTACCGGCCAATGCGGTGATTGTGTTGAATGGCAACAACTCCACGGGCCTCTTTCAAGGGACATCAGCGGACAGTACGCCGTCGCCCGTGGCAATATCAACGATGGTGTCAACGGCGACAGCGACGGTTTCACCAGTAGCGACTACAGCGACGCCAACGCCCACAGAACCGCCGTCGCCCCCCACCAATACGCCGCCAGAGCATAACGTGATACCTCCCGCGCCCGCCACGCCAACAACCGAGGCCACGGACTCAGGCGTCAACGCCACGCCGCCGGTTCCAATCGGATCGCCTGCGCCGCCGACGCCGATGTTTTAATGGCAATACCAGCGAGGCCGCTGGCTACTGTGTGGAAACCAGATGATCCCTCCTCTCCCGCACATCTCACGTACCGCCATCGGCCCGATCCTGCTGGCCTCGCTGCTGATCCTGCTGGTCTGGCTGCGCGGCCCGTCGGCTCACTCGCACGTCGCTCCGACATCGGCGATTCAGGTTCTGGCCGCATCTGAACACGTGGTTACACCCGGCGCGGGTACGTCCACGCCCGCGCCCCTCTCGGGCGACTATACCCCCGGCGGCACCCTTGACATTGTCAGCGCCGATGGCCTCTTCCCGGCGGGCGAGCAAGACGCGCTCACCACCGAGATCTGGCAGGCTCTGACCTATGCAAGCCAGCGCTTTGGTAGCGGGCCGACCGGGCGGATCACCGTCAATCTGGGCATGGAGTTGGGCTGCGACATCCACGGCATCGCCTACACGACCGAGCGCACCGTCCAGGTCTACACCTGCCCCGACCTGCCCCGGACACGGGCGGTGAACATCCTGGCCCACGAGTTTGTGCATCAGTTGGCCCAGGATCGCTACGGCGACCGGCACCTTCATGCCGACATGATCTTGCTGGAGGGGGTTGCTACCTGGGGGGCTGGCGACTACTGGCTCAGCGGCCAGCCCAGCTTTGCCGCCTTCGTGCGCCCGTGGGCGGTCGCAGGCAGCACTCTGCCCCTGGCCACCAGTTATGTCGGGCGCCCCGTGGGTGATATGAACACGCTCTACTACGAGTGGGGTAGCTTTGTTGAGTTTTTGATCAATGTCTATGGCCGTGATCGCTTTGATGTACTCTACATCACTGGACACTCCGACCCCGGCTCCGCCGACTACCAGGGAGTCTATGGCAAGTCGCTTGATCAGCTTGAGGCTGAGTGGAAAAACTGGGTGATCACCCAGTAGGTGGGGGTTGGGGGATTTACAAAAAAGTGCCAGCTTCGCTGGCACTTTTTTGTAAAACAATGCAGGTTTTTAGGGCGGCAGTCCTACACCCAGCCCATTGATCTCCACTCGGCGTAGCTTGCACGCAGGCGCAGCCCGAGAGTTGGTGCAAACCGCTCGGCGGTGCCGGTCAGCGCCTGCTCAACGCCCTGCCCGGCGACACGGGCCAGCGCGGCGGTGGCGGCGGATTGGCTGAAGCGCACGTAGTCCCCCATCCACTGGGTGATTCCTTTGACCCCGAGAACCTTCCAGGCGGCCAGCAGGATGGCCGGGTTGTACCACAGCATGCCCAGCAGCATCGGGTGGTAATCTACCCAGCGCATACGATCCTGGAAGAAGCGGGTCGCCTTCGCCACGCCCATCTCGTGCAGCACGCGCATGAAGATGTTCTGGAGCCGGTTTACATCATCGGCCTTGCTCCACGGCTCCATAAAGCGGCTGAAGATCCAGTTGAGCGAGACATTGGACTGGAAGGCGTTGATCGGTGCCAGTTGCTGCGGGTCGAGGAGGTTATGGCGCAGGGCGTAGTCGAGCAGGCCGGTGGTACGGCGCAGGTTGCGCACGTGTGAGCCGAATCCGCAGAAGGTGAGCGGGCTCTGCTGAGCGGCGGAGTCGCCCACGGGCAGGACGCCGCGCAGCAGGGGGGCTTCCACCGGCCGCAGGCTGTGGCGAGCCGGGATGTAGCCGTAGACCGGCTTGACGTGGTGGAAATCCGGCCCCGGCCGTTTGTAGGTTGGTAGCAGGGTGAAGTACTGCTCAAACAGGTCGAGCATCGAGTATTCCCGCGTGCTGTTGCGATGGATGGCCGAGTAGTAGAAGAGATAGACCGTCAGTTCATCATCGCGACCAGGGAATCCCTCCCACATCATCTGTTCGCCGCTCTGCGAGTCGGCAATGCTCACCAGGATGTCGCCAAGGGTCGGGTCGTACTCCTGAGGGCCGTCGCCCTGGGCGAAGCCACGGGCCACCGTGCCGACGGTGGGGCAGACCCCGGCGAAGGGCCGACCGGCGTGGCGCAGCAGGGCCAGAGGCGAGGTGCTGCCCATGCCATCCAGCAATAGCCGGGCGTGGTAGTGCTCTGCGACACCATCGAGATCGAGTAGCTCAACCTCGACGCCCTGGGCGCTATCGGTGTGGGCGTGCACGGCGCGGAAGATCCGCCCATTGAGGATGGTTCCGCCCGCCTGCTCTAGCTTGCGCCGCATCAGGCGCAGCAGCGCCCCCGCGTCCAGGGCCACGTTCAGCACCTCTGGTAGCCAGAGGTCGGTAGAGGGCACATCGCTGTTTGACCAACTGTGGAAGCGCACCAGCCCGTCACGGTACTCGCGCATCACCACCGCGTCCAGTTCCTCCCAACTCACCACGCCCGTCTCGACCAAGAGCGCCAGTTCCGTCCGGCTGATATTCCACTCGCGGTGCGCGTAGCCCACCTCGCTGCGGTCGAAGACCATCACCCGGCGTCCGTAGCACACCGCCATCACCGCCGCGTGGAGCAGGCCGAGCCCACCACCCGCGTAGATCAGGTCGAAGTGCGCCGTCTTCGGGATGCTCGATCCTTCGCCAAACACCACCCTACCCAGATCAGTGGGCTGCGCACCACCTGCGACAACCTGATGGATCTGCGGATCGTAGGCGTCGCGCATAATCTGACCCCAGCCGGTTTCCAGCCGAGAGACTCGCTCCAGATGGTCAATCGCGCCCATAGCCAGGAAGTGCCTGACGGTCTGCGGGTAGCGCTCCCGCAGCTTCGCGATCAGCGCGGCCTGCGTCGGAGTGGTGTTGCTGGCGAACAGGAGCAGCCCGTCGTCCTCGTCCTCGTCCTCGTCCTCAACGGCACCGGTGACGGAGATCGCCAAGGTCGGCACACTCGCCGGCATATGTTGTCTGCGCAACTCGGTGGCTAAGGTTGCCCGGTACGCCTCCACCCGCTCGCGTATGGCGCGGGTGATCTGCCACTGCCGCCAGGGCCAGGCGATGCCGGGGGTATCGATCACGATGCTCAGATCGAGATTCGTAGCGATGACCGCGTCGTACAGGGTGATCGTCATCCTGGCCCGTGGGCCATGACCGGTGATCGGTGCCGCCTCCCAGCGCAGCACACCCTCGGCGTTGTCGATCCGCACGTCCACGCGGTAGAGATCCGCGCCGTATCGCCAAAACGTGCCAGAAGCCTCCCAGCCGCCCGGCACATCGGGCCACAGCGTCGGGTCGCTCAGCAGATCCTCCACCTGCGCACGGGGCGCGGGTAGCTCAAGGTAGGTTCGGTAATGTATCTTCATGCTCACAGCCCGGTAATGCCGCTGCCGCCCTTGCCAGCCCGACGGATGCGTTCGATACGACCCCATCCCGGCTTCGTGGGCGTGCGGCCAGGCACAAGTCCCTGAGCGACAAGCTTTGCAGTGTCATGCCAACTCGCGTCCTGCTCGGGCGTGTCAGCATGGACGGCGGCATCATGGGGCGTCATACTCACAATCGCCGCAATCGCGGCGGCAACCTCGTCAGCGGTTGGGTCGGCGATACCGGGCGCGGCGGTAATCTGGATCTGCGGTCGTGTGTTCATAGAAGTGTTATGCTCGTAACAGTCGGCTTAGCATCGTCTCCTGGGCGCACAGTTCCAGGGCGGCGTCAAGCGGGGCGATAGCCATGTCGGGGCCATAGCGACGGCGTATGGCCAGACTGATCAGATGATCGGTGAACTGCGGGTTCTTCGGCAGCAGTGATCCGTGCAGGTAGCAGCCGATGGTGTTGCGGTAGATCGCGCCGCCCCACCCGTCCTCACCATTGTCACCGTGGCCCACGAGGACGCGCCCGAGGCTGCGTACCCCCGGCCCGTGGTAGGTGCGCCCGCTGTGATTCTCAAATCCCACTAGGCGCACCGTCGTTGGTTGGTGGTCATCGGTCGTCGCAAGATCGGTTTCTACCACACTGTTGCCGATCAATCGCGTGCGACCACCGACGGTGTGGACATCGAGGGCACCCAGGCCGGGCAGGCGCTCGCCCGTGGAGGTCAGGAAATAGTGGCCGAGCAACTGGTAGCCGCCACAGATCGCCAGCAGCACCAGCCCGTCGTCAATCGCGGCACGTAGCCCTGGCCCCTGGCGCTCCAGCAGGTCGCGGGCGATCAGCGCCTGCCCGCTGTCCTGCCCGCCGCCGAAGAAGGCCAGGTCGAAGCCAGACCACTCCACCTCGTCGCCCGGTTCCACCGCCGTCACGTCCAGTTCAATCCCGCGCCAGCGGCAGCGCTGGCGCAGGGCGATCACGTTGCCGCGATCTCCATACACATTCATGGAGGCAGGGTAGAGGTGGGCGAGTTTCACGTGAAAAGTTTCTGGCATGCGTTTTGTAGGCCGACCTTGCCCCCCGGTAGACTACGCTCGGACGCTATAGTCGCCTACGGCCACCCAGTGATACGTCGTCAGTTCCCTCAGACCCATCGGCCCACGGGCGTGCAGTTTCTGCGTGCTGACGGCGACCTCGGCCCCCAGGCCGAACTGCGCCCCATCATTGAATCGGGTGCTGGCGTTCACAAAGACCGCCGCGCTGTCCACCTCGCGCACAAATCGCTCGGCGGCCGCCGCGTCCTCGGTGAGAATGGCATCGCTGTGGGTGCCATAGTCCGCGATGTGGTCGAGCGCCTGGTCAAGCCCGTCCACCACACGCACCGATAGGATCAGGGCCATAAACTCCGTGCCGAAGTCCTCCGGCCCAGCCAGCACAACCCGCCAGTCAGCAGCCCCCGGCGCATCGGCCAGAATGCCTAGGGACTCCGCGTCGCAGCGCAGTTCCACCCCGGACGCACACAGCGACGTGGCTACCATCGGCAGCAGGGTCGGGGCAACCTCGCGTTGCACCAGCAGAGTGTCGAGGGCGTTACAAACGCTTGGTCGCTGCACTTTTGCGTTGTGGATCAGCGGCACCGCCCTGGCCAGGTTGGCCGTGGCGTCAGCGTAGATATGGCAGACCCCCATGCCCCCGGTGATCACCGGGACGGTCGCGTTCTCTAGGCAGAAGCGATGCAGTCCGGCACCGCCGCGTGGGATGATCATATCAACATAGCGATCCAGTTGCAGCAACCCGCGTACCAAGTCGCGGTCAGGATCAGTGATGCTCTGTACGGCGGTGGCGGGCAGCCCCCGCGACTGGAGGGCTGCACTGATGGCGGATGTGATCGCGGCCACGCTACGGGCGATGTCGCTACCGCCGCGCAGGATGGCGGCGTTCCCCGTCTTCAGACAGAGGGCCGCAATATCCACCGTAACATTGGGCCGGGCCTCGTAGATCACGCAGATGACACCGATAGGCGTGCGCCGCTTATGCAGACGCAGACCGTTCGGCAGTTCAGCCGCGTCGAACACCTCGCCCACCGGGTCAGGCAGGTTGGCGACGTTGCGCGTGTCAGCGGCGATCACCGCCAGCCGCGCCGGGGTCAACAACATACGGTCGATCAGGGCGGGGCTCGTGCCGACCGTGCGTGCGGCGGCTACATCCTCGGCATTCGCGGCCAAGATCTCGTCCTGGTGCGCGGCCAGCGCATCGGCAATCGCCAGGAGGGCAGCGTCCTTCTCGGCGCGGCTCAGGCGGGTCAGATGTCGCGCCGCCACCTTGGCCTGTTGGCCAATGTAGTTTAGATCCGTGTTCATAGAATGAGTTGCCTTTAGGCGCGGAACCCCAGGAACGTTAGCTCTAGGAGGAGCTTGGGCTCCTGACGTTGGTTCCTCAGTGTTGATCTGCCTCTATCCTCCAATTGTACCATCAGCCGAGATGACCGCGTGCAATAGATGCAGTGTTACTATGTACCAGTCCGACGATTGACGTTTAGACATATATGCGCCCGCACCTGGGAGGAGGTGCGGGCGCATATATAGTCTTTCCGAAGCGTTACTTCCCTTTCTATCCTCCAGGGGGGAGACAAAGGGCGAGCGGCGAGAACATCTTCCGGGCAACAAGCGAGGCGGGTATTGATACCCGCCTCGCAGAGGACGTTGCGTAGCTGCAGCAGTGTCCGTGCTTATTTCACGATCAGGGGGAGGTAGACATTGACGGTCACGGCCGCCGGGGTCGCCGCCGTCACCTGCGTGGCGACGAGCTGGCCCGTGGTTGTATCGGTGAAGGCGTTCACCTGCACCGTCGCCCCATCCTGGATCGCGCCCGCCGTATCGTCAAGCAGCGTATCGGCCGTCACCTGGTAGGCGACGCCGTTGATCGTCCAGGTGACAGTGACGGGCGCTGTGGCCGCCAGAGACTTCGGTGCCGGACCGGACATCGTCAGCCTGCCGGAGTGGGTCCTGTCGCCGGTGCCGGGGGGTACGACGGTGCTGATCTTCACGATCACCAGGGTGGTCGGGTCGTACTTCACCACGACGAAGGCACCCACACCTAGCGTACCGTGATCTTCGACGAACACGGTGTTCGTATCAGCGTGGTAGACCACGCCGCCAACTGTCCAGTCACCCTGGTAGCCGGTGGTTGACGTAATGGACGGTGACGCCGTGACGGTACCATAGGCTTTCAGGTTGCTTGTGCAGGTGTTCGCATCTTCTTGGCTGATCTTCTGCGCCGTGCGTGCGCCGGCGGCGTCAGCCTGGAAATAGACCTCCACACAGTCGCCGATGGCCGGACTCGTGGTGGACGAGTAGCCTTTCAGGCGCGTGTTCGCCGTGACCGTGTAGCTCGTGCTGCTGATGATCCACGCACCGACCGTGTCGGATACCGGTAGTGTGCTGATCAGCCCAATCGCCTTGCCAATGCCACGATGATCGTTTTCGTCACTCTCGGTTCGCTTGACTGTGATCGTCACCGCGATGAGCGAGCCATCACCTGCACGCTGGAACTTCCCGGAAACCAACTGGCCGACGGCAAACGACCCGCCCGCGATCGTTGCATCCAGCGTGGTGTCCGCCGTCACCTCTAGCACGAGATTGCCAACCGTCCAAGAGCCAAGCTGCCCTGTGGTACCCGGCAGGTGCGTGATGTGGCCGTAGAAATCGTGATTTTCGGCGCTGGGAGCGCAGCGATAGTTCGACTCGGTCTCGATGCTGACCAGGATGCGTGCGTCGCTGTAGTAGATGTCCTTCTTGTAGTGAACCTGGACACATGCGCCTACGTTGATCCTGCCGTAATGCTCAGACTCAACCGGGTGGGTACTCGCATTCACCGAGTAGACCACGCCGCCAACCGTCCATGTGGTGTCGGTGCCGCTCGGCACCTTATCCACGACCCCGTGCGCCTCGAAGACGCCGACACGGGGATCCTGGGCGCAGTTGGCCTGGAAGATCGTCACCACAGTGCGGGTCGTACCGGTCACGCTGTAGGTCAGGCCCACGCAGTCACCGACGGCGGGCGGGGTGGTAAAGCTGGTGTCGAAGAGGGTGGTGGTCGTGACCACAAAAGACTGCCCGCCGATCACCCAGTCGCCAATGTCAATGCCGCTAGGCCGTGCGTCAACCGAACCACGGAACGAGCGGTCACTGGAATTCCCCTCGCAGGTGTCGTCGGGGCGGATGCGCAGGGCAGCGTTCTTGCCGTTTTTTACGACATAGGTCACACTGACGCACGTGTTTGCTATCGGGCGAGTGCCGTTGAAGCCATCGAAGAAGGTGGCATCGTTGATCTCAAACGACGTGGTGCCAATCACCCACGTGCCGTTGGCCCCCAGCTCCGCCCGCGACACGATCTTGCCCTTGGCCTCTAGGCGGGCGGGTGCGGGTATTTCTGTCGTTGGGCATTCATTCTCGGGAGAGATCTTTTTCGCGATCCGGGTCGTCACACTGGGTTCGTAGTAGGCAACTTCAACGCAGGCACCGACCTGCGGCCCACCAGCGCCGAACCCAAGGAAGACCGTGGTGATGGGAGTCGTCTCTGTTGCCGACATCGTCAACCCGGCGATGGTCCAATTGCCAAAGAGCGTGCCAGCGGCAGGTCGCGCCTCGACCTTACCCTTCAGTTCTTTAGATTGGCCCTGGTTGGACTCGCCCTGAAGCGTGGATGCCGCCTGGACATGGATGAGGGTCGGTACGATGGTCAGGAGGGCGATAGCGAGGATGGGCAGGGTTCTCCGAAGTAGCCGTTGCAAATCCAGTCGTAGATGCATTGCCATGTTCTCCTTCGTTGAAATGAGGTCTTTTGGTTGCGACTTGCGGCACGCCGTGGGCTGCAGCTACTCTACAAACGGGTCGTCTCATAAATAGTTATGGCCTGTTTCGCAAAAACGCAAAAGTGGCAACGAGACATCTCCTCTCGCTGACCCATAGGCTCATCCTTACAGCCCAGCTATGGTTTTGGCACTGAGATTGAGTCATGACTCGGCTCCGGTGTCTTCGTCTTAGGGTGGCTGGGCTCCGGTGTATCAGGGTGGCTGGGCTCCGGTGTGTCAGGATGGCTGGGCTCCGGTGTGTCAGGATGGCTGGGCTCCGGTGTCTTCGTCTTAGGATGGCTGGGCTCCGGTGTATCAGGATGGCTGGGCTCCGGTGTATCAGGGTGGCTGGGCTCCGGTGTGTCAGGATGGCT
>CAIRFY010000258.1 GCA_903877945.1 uncultured Oscillochloris sp.
CAGGGCTGTTGCAAAGTCACCCTCCGGCCCTCACCCCCAGCCCCTCTCCCTCACGGGGAGAGGGGAGATTCCGCACCAGGATGCGTCCGACTCCCCCTCTCCCGCTCAGGGAGAGGGGGCTGGGGGGGTGGAGGGCTGAGCGGCGATCATACGACTTTGCATCAGCCCTGGGGGCCGTGGGTATGGTATGATCGCAGCGCCGTCACGCTGTTTTAGGAGTCTATATGCTCAACATTCAAGAGATCATGGCGATCATCCCACATCGCTACCCGTTTCTGCTGATTGACCGCATCGTAGAGCTGGAGCCGGGGCTACGGGCGGTGGGCGAGAAGCTCGTGAGCGCCAATGAGCCGCAGTTCACCGGCCACTTTCCGGGCAACCCGATCATGCCCGGCGTGCTGATCGTCGAAGCCCTGGCGCAAACGGGGGCGGTGGCGGCCCTGAGCTTGCCGGAACACGCCGGCAAGCTGGTCCTCTTTGCCGGGATCGACGGGGCGCGCTTTAAGCGGGTGGTGCGACCGGGCGATGTGCTGCGCCTGGAGGTGACGATGGAGAAGTTTCGGCGCGGGGTGGGTAAGGCTGCAGCCAAAGCAACCGTGGACGGCCAGTTGGCTTGTGAGGCCGAGTTGCTTTTTGCAATCACCAAGGGGTAGGCGCGCCCAGCCTGTGAGCAGCAGGACACCTTCGACTCCCCCTCTCCCGCTCAGGGAGAGGGGGCTGGGGGGTGAGGGCCGTATGTGAAAAGTATTGGTTTTAGGGCATCCCCATGAGTCCAGAATTGTCCCCTGAACAACCCGTGATCGTGGTGGGCGGTGGGCTGGCCGGGCTGACGGCGGCGCTGCACCTTGCCGAGCGCGGGCTGTCCCCACTGCTGCTGGAGGCCGACCAGCACTTTGGCGGTCGGATGGGCGGCGGCGAGACGGTGGAGATCGAACACGGCGGGCAGCGCTGGCGCTTTCCGGCTGAACACGGCATCCACGGACTGTGGGGCCAGTACCATAATCTGCGCGCGATGCTTGACCGTCACGGCATCGCACCCAACCGGGTGGCGGCCCGTCGTGAGGACTGGGTACACCGCGAGGGTGGCCGAACCTACCGCGCCGAGGCGGGCAGCGCGGTGCGCCGCAGCCCGGTGCCGGCGCCGCTGCACTACCTGGGCCTGCTGGTGCGCCCCGACTTCATCGCCATGCTCACGCTGCGCGACTGGATCGGCTTGCCACGGGTAGTGGGGTCGGTCTACCTGGCGCTGGCCTACGATCCGCTGATCGAGCCGAGTTCTCTGGCCGATCACAACCTGTCCACGCTATTTGCCCACTGGCCGCCGCGCCTACGGGCATTCATGACCGCCCTGATGCGCAACGGGCTGGCCGCCGAGCCTGAGGAAGTGCCGCTGGGCGGGGCTTTGGCCTTCCTGCGCTTCTACACGCTGTTGCGCCGCGATGCGTGGGCCTTCGAGTATCTCCCTTCCGACGCCGAGAGCGCGCTGATCTCACCGCTGACGGCGGCGATCTCGGCCTATGGCGGGGAACTGCTGAGCCGCGCCCACGTCGATGTGCTGGAGCCAGTGCCGGGCGGCTGGCGCGTACATTGGCAGCGCGCCGATGGGGGCAGGCACGTCGCTACGGCGGCCCACGTGGTGCTGGCCCTTGATGCGCCGTCGGCGCGCCGCCTACTCGCGGCGAGTCCGGCCACTGCCGACGCGATCCCGGCCCTGACCTGGCCGTGCGGTCTGGCCAACGGGGTTGTGCGCCTGTGGTTTGATACCGCGCCCACCAGCCGGGCCGAGTCAGGGATCTGTAGCGGCGACTTCACCATCGACAACTTCTTCTGGATCCAGCGCATCCAGCGCGAGTGCGTCGCCTGGCACGCCGCCACCGGCGGCGCGCTGGTGGAAGCCCATATCTACGGCCCGCCCGAGGTACTCGACCTGCCCGACACGGCGCTGCTGGCCCTCGCCGTCAGCGATATATTGCACGCCTACCCCGAGCTACGCGGCCACATGATCCACGCAACCATGCAGCGCAACCCGGCCACCCATACCCGCTTCGAGACAGGGGCCGACTCGCGCTACCTCGGCGTCGAGAGCCCGTGGCCGGCGATCAGCATGTGCGGCGACTGGCTGCGCTACCCGCACCCGGCCCTGTTCCTCGAACGGGCATGTGTCACCGGCATCGCTGCCGCCACACGAGTCAGCGTGGCTCTCGGCGGCGAGCCCTGCCCGATCATCCCGGCCCTGCCCCCTGAGCCACTCGCAGGCGCATTCCAGCGCGGACTGCGTGGCGTGCGCCGCGTGGTGCGCCGCACGCGAGGGTTGCGCTAGAGACAATACCGTTCAAGGGTGGAGCGACGCATCCCGACCGCGACCCACCCCGATCTTCGCATCTTCGCATCATCGCATCTTCGCATCATCGCGTCATCGCATCATCGCATCATCGCATCATCGCATCATCGCATCATCGCATCATCGCATCATCGCATCATCGCATCATCGCATCATCGCATCATCGCATCATCGCATCATCGCATCATCGCATCTTCGCGTCACACGCGTGTCTGGTTTGACGCAAAGACAAGGTTTCAGCTTTACAGTGTGGTGATGAGGCGAGGATGCGACGAGGCGATGCTATCGCATCCTCGCCTCATCGCGTCCCCGCCAAACTGTAAAGCTGTTCTGACCCATGCCAAAGGCG
>CAIRFY010000259.1 GCA_903877945.1 uncultured Oscillochloris sp.
GGCTCGTTACCTGGTCGAGATCCCCGCCCACCTCGCCGAAGAAGTCACCCCGGTGTAGCTCGCTCACCAGATCACCGCCTTCCTTCACCGCCACCTCGCCCGCCTCGATGATCCACAGCCCCGAGGGCGCGGCCCCGGTGGCCAGCAGCAGGTGCCCTGCATCGGCATGGCGCGACTCCAGGGTCGCGGATAGCTCGTGTAGCTCGTGGTCGTCGCAGACGGCGAAGATCTCCACCTGGCGCAGCAGGCGCAGCCGGGCCTCGCGCACATCGCCGAAGGCCCGCGAAAGTTCATTGGCCCAGGGTGTGTTCGGGAAGATCTGGCGGTTGGACGCCTCGCGCTCGGGCCAGGGCAGGGCGTCGTAGGCGGCGCGGATGACTCGTCGGGCGAAGCTCGCCCCGGCCTGCTCCTCTATCGTCGTCACCGTGTAGCGCAGCACCTCGGCGTAGCGGGCACCCTGGATGTCGAGCGGTTCCGCAGTGAGCGTCGGGCTGATCCGCGCCCGCTCACGGTCGAGGGTGATGTCCCAGTTCGCAGTGGCGGCCAGTACGTCCATACGGTCGTCGAGCGCCTGGGCGCGCCGGACGCCGTAGAGGTCGTGGAGCAGCCGGTAGCAGCCGGCGTAGCAGTGCTGGAATGCGTGCTGAATCCGCTCCGCCTCGCTTATAGCGGGCTGGAGCGGCCAGCTCAGCCCGCTGGTGCTGATCTGGCGCAGGGTGAGGTAGTGGGTACACCAGGCCGCAGCCCACAGGCCCGACGAGAGGGTGAGGGCGGCGAGGGCTGGCGGCGTGTTGCGCCAGGTTGGCAGCAGTTCCAGCAGGTAGCTCACGCTCTGCGCGGCAATGCCGAGCCAGAGTAGCAGCCAGCACCAGAGCAGTCGTGAGTCACGCAGGCCAATCAACTGGGGCAACAGCAGGGCCAGGGCCACCACGCTCAGGTAGATCGGTGCCGCCTCGATCACCACCCATATAAAACGCGACCCCGGTTGGGCCGCGTGGATCACCCCGATTGTCAGGCCAGCGGCCAGGAAAGCCATGCCTAGCATCACCGCACTGGCCGCCAGTTCGCCCGGCTGCGACTGGTGCAGATCGATGTCGAGCAGGGCGATGAATCCGGCGAACATCAGCAGCAAGAATCCCGCGATCCTGATTCCTGTCCAGATCGCAGAGAGCCCCGGCAGCACTAGGTAGCCGCCCAGGGCCACCAGTTCAATCGCGGTGACGGCGAGGAAGCTGTTGAGCGCCTGGCTCACCCGTGCGCCCCGGTAGTCAGCTTGCAAGGCGAGCTGCGCCGCAAGGGCGGCCAGCCAGAGCAGCGGCGCAACGACGGCGGCACGCAGTCCGTAGCGTAGGGGCAGCCCGGCCAGGGCCAGGGCCAGGGCCGAGAACGCCGCGCCCGCCATCAGCGGGCTGCGCCCGTAGCCGCGCTGGGCGACCCACGCGGCGGCGGCGCGCACCAGCCCCCAGGCGGCGACGATCAGCCCAAGGCAGAGCGGCACGATCATTGCCAGTACAATCACCAGCGAGAGGAATTTTCCCGCCGTACTCCCCTCCCATAGCTGCACCATCACACCGACGAGCTGACGCTGCCAGAAGAGGGTGGTCAGTACGATAGCCAGGGCGGTGTAGGCCGCCGCGAGTAGGCCGTAGATGGCAAAAAATCGCTCCTCGCCGCTGAAGTGGGCGCGGCTGCGCAGCTTCTGCCAGAGTGGCCCGCTGATAAAGGTGAGGGCGCGCTGGCGCAGGTTCGGCAGGCGCAGCAGATCGACCAGAATGAAGTAACCGTCCAGTTCAAGCAGCGGGTTGAAGTTAAACAGGGCCGCCAGATAGCAGGCCACAGCCAGCTTGTAGGCCGCAGCGGCCAGTAGCCCGCTGGGGAGCAAATAGACCGTGATCGCAGCCACCGACCCCACCAGCAGATCGCAGAGCGGGCCTGCCAGCGAGACAAGCACGCGGGCGCGCTGTCCCGCCAGCCAGATGTCGCTGGTATCGACGAAGGCGGCGGGCATGCCGTAGTAGATCATCACGCCGCCGCGCAGCACCCGCCGCCCGGCGTGCTTCACCGCCAGGGCGTGCGACAGCTCGTGGAGCACAAACGAGAACAGCAGGGCCGCCCACAGGGCCAGCAGGCTCATCAGCACATTGTCGGCACTTAGCATTTGGTAGTCTGCGCCCTGGCCAGCCTTCAGGGCAAAGCAGATCAGCCCGGCGACCGTGAGCACGGCGTGGATGGCGGCGAAAGGCCATGTGAAGAACAGACGACCGCCAGCGCGGTAAAGCGCCCCTACGAACCCGTCAACTCCGTTGATGGCAAAAGTGCGCTCGCGCAGAGTATCCAGCAACTGCTCGCCCTTGCCCTCAACGCTGCGTGACTCCTCCTGGCTACGCAGGCTGCGGTAGATACCCACCGGAGCGTCGGCCAGAAAGCCGTAGCTATGCAGGCTCTGCACCAGATCCGCCACGGGCAAAAGCTGCTTGAAGCGCAGGAAGCCCGTGGTAGCCAGTTGGGCCACGCTCTGGGATCCGTCCATCGCCCGCCAAAGTTCGCGCTCGGCTGCCGTAAGGCGCAGGTATGAACCGCCGGGGCTGCGCAGCACGGTGAGGCTTTGGCCGCCCTCGTTCACCGTCTCCTCGACCACGCCAGCGATACGTTGCGGTCGGTACTGGGCGAAATCAACCCGGTGGGCCAGCCGCTCCCAGAGAACAACCGAACTGGTATTGGCCAGCGGGCGGGTGGCGATACGCCGAGCAAGCCCCCGGTAAAGGCCACGCGGGGCGGCGCTGACGGCGGGTGCCTGCACACGCTCCGCCAGGGCGCACCAGGGTGTGTTGTCAGGTGTCATCACGGGCGGATCCCTTATCTCTAAGGCGTGTTTTAGATTGCAGATTTTAGATTGCAGATTTGCCGCTATAACATGGTTCAGGACAACTTTACAGTTTGGCGAGGACGCGAGGACGCGAGGACGCGATGGAATCGCCTCGTCGCTTCATCGCCTCATCGCCAAACTGTAAAGCGAGAATTACCGGATCTGAACCTTACCAAGCCCACGTGTGGTATCATATTCAGCCTAACAAAAGCTACTCAGGCGTTGCCTCTGATTTAAAATTAATCGACGATAGTCATTGTACACATGTGTGGAAATAAGCAATGTGCAACGCAAACCATCACCCTAGTTTTCCCGCTACAACAATGATAGCTGCCCTAGCGGACTCGCCTGTCACGGTGGCCGAACTCGACTGTAATCTGCGCTACACGGCGGTATATAGTCCGGGGCGACTCCTGAACGGGTGTGAGGTTATCGGGTACACCAACGTGGAGATCTACGGCCCGCAGGGCGAGCCGTTGATGGTGCTGGGGCGACTGGCACTGGCGAGCGGCTCGCCGCAGAGTGGCCGGGTGTCTCTCATCCAAGATGATATAACCATCCATGTGGATGTACGGGCTACGCCGGTGGGCGATAACGAGGCAAGCCGTCGGCTGGCGCTGCTGGCGATTGATATTACCGCACAGATCCAGCTTGAGTCCCGGATCTTAGAGCGCGAGCGCTTTGCGGCCACGGGGCAGGTGGCGGCCACGGTGGCCCACGAGGTCAACACGCCGCTTCAGGCGATCGAGAGCTGCCTGCACCTCGCCGGGCGCGTTCACGACCCGGCTGAGCGGACACGTTACCTGCGTCTGGCCCGCGACGAGATTAAGCGGGTGGGGTACACCTTGCGCCAACTCCTCGACCTCTATCGACCAAGCGAGGTGCAGACGTCACTAGATATGAACGGCCTGATCGAGCGTGTGCTGACGCTCACCACTATCAGTCTGGCCCGTCGCTCTATCCAGATTGAGCGCCGTCTTTCGAGCGATCTGCCGGTGGTGATTGGTCGTACTGATGAGATCATCCAGGTACTCATCAATCTGATTTTTAATGCGATGCATGCGATGCCCCGTGGCGGCCATCTCTGTCTGGAGAGCGAGCGTGGCCAGAGCGCAGCGGGCCTCCCCTGCCTGGTCGTGCGCGTGCGCGACAGTGGCGTGGGCATTGCCCCCGAGCTACAGCAGCGAATCTTCGAGCCCTTCTTCACCACCCGTACTGACGGCTCCGGCCTGGGGTTGGCGGTGTGTCAGCGGATCATTGATAATCATAGAGGAACCCTACGGGTCGAGAGCGAACTTGGTGTCGGTAGTTGCTTTATTATCGAGATACCGATCTCGTAGCTCGCTGCCTAAAACCCCACGAGGTTTCAGGTGCCAGGTTTCAGCGTGACAGTGTGGCGAGGATGCGACGAGGCGATGAGGCGATGAGGCGACGAGGCGATGAGGCGATGAGGCGATGAGGCGAGGATGCGACGAGGCGATGCTATCGCATCCTCGCCTCATCGCGTCCCCGCCACACTGTCACGCTGTTCTGAACCATGTCTATTGCTTCAGTCCAGATCAGAACTGGCCGCTCAGGAAGCGCCCGATCTCCTTGGCGGCGGCGCGGCCCTCGGCAATGGCCCAGACGATCAGTGACTGGCCACGGCTCATGTCGCCGGCCGCGAACACTCCGCGCCGTGAGGTCATCTTGTGATCGTCGGTCTTCACGGTGCCACGTGGGCTCAACTCAACCCCGAGTTGCTCGATCATGCCGCTGCGCTCAGGGCCGGTGAAGCCCATCGCCAGCAGGACAAGGTCGCAGGGCAGGGTAAAGTTCGAGTCGGGGATCTCCTGCATCTGCATGCGGCCCATGGCGTCCCGGCTCCAGCTCACGCGAACCGCCTCGATTGCGGTCACATGGCCGCGCTCGTCGCCGATCAGGCGCTTCGTCTGTACGGTGTAGATACGCTCACCGCCCTCCTCGTGCGAGGATGCCTTCCGCAGAACGAGCGGCCACTCCGGCCAGGGGTTATCCTGCGCCCGCTGGAGCGGCGGCTGCGGCATCAGTTCAAATGACGTGACCTGGATGGCCCCCTGGCGCAGCGATGTGCCCACGCAGTCGGCCCCGGTATCGCCGCCGCCGATCACCACCACCCGCTTGCCTTGGGCCACGATCTCGTCGTCGGGCGGGATGGCATCACCGGCGCAGCGCTGGTTCTGCTGGGCGAGGAACTCCATCGCGAAGTAGACCCCGTCGAACTGACGACCTTCCACAGTGAGGTCGCGTGGCTGACGGGAGCCGCCGGTGAGCAGCACGGCGTCGAAATCCTGGGAGAGATCCTCGACCGACATGTTTACACCAACATGAACGCCGGTGTGGAAGGAGACGCCCTCCGCCTCCATCTGGGCCAGACGCCGGTCAATGATCTGCTTCTCGATCTTAAAGTCGGGGATACCGTAGCGCAGCAACCCGCCGATCCGGTCGGCGCGCTCGAAGACCGCGACTTCGTGGCCCTGGCGGCGCAACTGCTGGGCGGCGGCGAGGCCGGAGGGGCCGGAGCCGACGACGGCTACGCGCTTGCCGGTGAGATGGTGCGGCGGCTGGGGCCGCACCCAGCCCTCGGCGAAGCCGCGCTCGATGATCTGAAGTTCGATCATCTTGATCGCCACGGGCTGAAAGTTCAGGCCGAGGGAGCAGGAACCCTCGCAAATGGCGGGGCAGAGGTGTCCGGTGAACTCAGGGAAATTATTGTCGCTGTGCAGCAGTGTTAGGGCGCGCTCCCAGTCGCCCTCGGAGACGAGATCGTTGAAACCGGGAATGTAGTTTCCGAGCGGGCAGGCGACGTGACAGTAGGGGATGCCGCAGTCCATACAGCGGGCACCTTGCTGCATCACAACAAGTTCATCGACTGGCTCATAGACCTCGTGGTAGTCGGCCAGGCGCTCGGCAACCGGTCGCCCGTTTGGATCTTGGCGCTCGTATTTGAGAAAGCCTTCTACGTCTCCCATGTGCTGACACCTCTCTGGCTTGTGCGCCGCTCTCGCGGCGCAAAGATGTTGACGGATACCCTTAGAATAATGTGCGTGGATACGCCACGACGTACCCAACCGCGCCTCTGTCGGTGTTGGGCGCTGCACCAGAACTCTATTTTAGAGATTCCTTGAACAAGATGCAATATAATGTACACGGTTCTGCCCCACCCCATAGTAATAGACTGTCAACCTAGACTGGTTATTTGGTTACTTCTCGTTTACTTCTGGCGGATTGGCTAGGGCGGTTGATTGCTGGATGGCCCTCACCCCCCACAGTTTGTCGCCGCTCAGCCCTCACCCTCACAGGGAGAGGGGCAGGGGGTGAGGGCTGGAGGGTGACTTTGCACATGCCCTGCTTTAGTCCCCCGGCGGCTTGCCGTATTCCCTGTCTGTGGGCTACAATGGGCCTGCTGGCCTCTACATAGACCCGAAAGCTTCCGTATGCGCCGATCTTCCCTCGCCCTCGTCCTCGCCGTTATGCTGCTGTGCCTGCTTGCCGCGCCCGCCCTGGCTCAGACCCCGCCGCCCCCGCCGACGGCAGTGCTGACGCCGACGGTCGTACCAACGCCGACGCTTACTGGATCTCAGTTGGCTGACGTGGATGAGCAAGTCAATCGCTGGCAGGAAATCCTCGCTCGCTATGGCCCTTGGGGTGCCGTTGGTCTGGCGCTGATCATTTTTGCAATCTACCTGCTGAGTGGCTACGGTGAGGGTTTGCGCGATGCGCTGAAAAAAATCGGCGAGCGCCACGCCGCACGCCCGCTTGAAGCTGTGAAAGCGTGGCAGGAGCATAATCAGGCCGCCCGTGTCTATGAAGATGACGCGGCTCAGGCCCGTGGCGCGTATCTGACGTGGCTCCAGGACGAGTTGCACTATCTGCCTCAGGTTCCGCTCAAGAAGGATCAGCCAGCTCTGGCGCTCAGCGATGTCTATGTGCCGCTGCGCGTTGTGGAACGCCAGCAGATCGAGCGATTCTACGCTTATATGCTTGGTGATCACGGCGATAGCGGCGAGTATCGTGCCCGCCGCGATGCGTTCGAGGCTATCGAAGGTA
>CAIRFY010000260.1 GCA_903877945.1 uncultured Oscillochloris sp.
GCTGGCAATCAGCGCTATCTATTAGGTCTGCCGCCCTAAAACCTACGTTATTTTGGGGGCCGCAGTCCCCCATGCCTACAACCGGGCGGGCCGGTCACCGTCAGCACCCTCCACCAACACGCCGCTACGGTAGGCGTAGACCAGCTTGCGCAGATCCTCCAGTTGGCCCTTGAGCAGCGCACCGGTATCGGTATTGGCGATCAGTACGCGCTCTGGGAAGGCTCCGATCTGCTCCGTCTGTGGGGCGATGTCCTGGTGCGTAGCGATCATCTCATCGGCTGACGTGAACGCGCTGTGCGCAGCCAGAATCATTTCGTGAGAATTGCCGATCAGGGTGTAGCCCGCAATGCCAGTCACCGACTGGTAGGGCTTGCTCATCCCCCCATCAATCACGATCAGCTTGCCGTTGCCCATGAGCGGTCGCTCGCCCTTGCGCACCTTCACCGGCGTGTGCCCGTTGATGATCCGCCCGTGATCGGGGTCGCCGCCAAAGGTCGCCAGGACGTGCCGACAGAAATCCTCGTTGTCGCGCAGGTCGTAGTATGCCCCCTTAGCCTCCTCGTGGGTACTCGGGTCGGCCACAAAATAGCGTTCGAATGTGGTCATCCGCAGGCGACCGAAGAGCGGCGAGAGCGGGCCGCACCAGAGGTACCACATCGCGTCCTGGCCGTCCTGGCGGGATTGCGGGTTCTGGCTGAAGTAGGCGGCGCGTGCCATCTGCTCGTAGCGGGACAACAGCGCTGGCCCGGCCAGCCGCTCCTGGCCCAGGGGGAACTCGATGAAGTTGCCGGATTTGTCCACCGGCAGGCAGCCGTGGAACTTCAGGTTGCCGTCTTGCACCTGGTACATATTGCCGTAGCTGTAGAGGAAGTGGATGTGCTTCTGGAGCTGCGCGGAGTGCTGGAACTGGTAGCGCAGATCCTCCATTACCGCAGCCTCAGCCTCGCTAAGCGCGGCGGTGTCGGCGAGGTCAAGCGTGGGCCAGTAGGTATCGAGGAGCGGGTGGCTCTTGCCGTAGAGATTCACCGTTCCGGCATCCAGGTTGATCTGGTCGAGCAGGAGCCGGTCATTCATCTCGTACTCAGGGTGGCGGCGAATAGTCTGCGCATCCAGCTTGAACTGGATGATCGACATCGCCTTGTGCATGCGGGCGACCGAGTCAGGCGTATAGTCCTCGATTACCGGGCCGTGCTTGGGCTGAAACCGGGCGCAGGGGTCGTCGGCGTAGACCTCGTTGGCGAAGGACATCAGGCCACGGAGGCTGATGTCGTAGCCGTCGAGCAGCGTCTCCAAGTTACCGTAGCGCAAGGAGATGCGGACGACATTGGCGATGGTGGCGTCGCAGCCGCTGGCGGCGGCCATCCAGATCACATCGTGGTTGCCCCACTGGATCGAGACGTAGTGGTAGTCGATCAGGCGATCCATCACCTTCTCGGCGGCCGGCCCACGGTCGTAGATGTCGCCCAAGATGTAGAGTCGATCCACCACGAGGTTTTGGATGAGGTAGGCCAGGGTGGTGATAGCGCTCTCACCCTCGCCCAGTTCAATGATCGAGGTGACAATACTGCGGTAGTATCGCTCCTTCTGGAGGTGGTCGATCTGCCCTTCGTCGAGCAACTCCTCCAGAATATAGGCCAAATGCGGATCGAGGCGCTTGCGCACCTTGCTGCGGGTGTACTTCTGGGCCGAGGTACGCACGACGCGCACGAGTTGGGCGATGGTGGTGGTCATCCAGTCCTGCGGGTCGCTCAGGGTGCTGAGTACCTGGCGCAGCTTGCGCTCAGGGTAGTAGATCAGCATCGCCAGCTCGATCTGCTGCTGGCGCGGCATCTCGATGCCGAAGGTCTGGTTGATCTTCCGTCGGATAGCGCCCGATCCGTGGCGTAGGATGTGATCGAACTGCTCGTAGGCTCCGTGGATGTCGGAGATGTAGTGGTCGGTGCCCTTCGGCAAAGCCAGGATGGCGTTCAGGTTAATCATCTCGGTGTGAACATCCGAGATGGTCGGGTAGCGTTTGCTGAGAAGTTGGAGCAAACGCAGTTCCTGCGGGTCGTAGGTGGCTGGCACGATCATTGTGTCGCCTTTCTTTCATTCCCAGCGCACCACCAGCTCGTCCAGGGGACGACGCGGGCGGCGCACGGGATCTTTTGCGGCATAGCCAATGGGGATGAGGGCGTGAGGGTGCATGGACGGCGCCAGATCCAGGGCGGCGCGTACCGCTTCGGGAGAGAAGAGCGGGGCGCACATCCAGCCGGAGTCGAGGCCGAGGGCGTAGGCGGCCAGGAGCATGTTCTGCACGGCGCAGCCGAGGCTCTGGATGGCCATGGTCGTCTCGGCGGCCTGACGGTCGGCGTCAGGGTAGATGTCAAGATCCTCCAGGTAGAGGCAGGGCAGAATGATCACCGGGGCACCGATGATGCGCTCCTGCGATTTGCGGTGGCGTAGGCTAATGGTGTCGGCGTCCTGACCATCGAGGGCAAGTTGGGCGCGCCACTCAACCCCCATCGCATCGGCCAGGCGCGACTTCAGCTCGGCGCGGGTAATGACCACAAAGCGCCAGGGCTGGCGTCCGTGGGGCGAGGGTGCCCAGCGCGCCGCCTCAATGATCTGCTCTATCTGCTCGCGGCTCGGCGGGTCGGGCCGGAAGGCGCGCACCGAGCGGCGGCCACGGATGATCTCCATGAAGTCCATACCATCACCTGCCGGTGGGGGTGTGGGGGCGGTTTCGCCGCCTCCACATTTCTCTTTATGATCAATGTGGGTGGCGAAGCCGCCTACATCGATCATAAAGCAGGTCTGGGGCGCAGCCCCAGAGAGATATTACCTGAACAGATCAAACCTCGGGTCGCGCAGCAACTGGCGGGCGCTGGCCGTGTCGCTGGGGCGGTAGGCGTATCCGCGCACGATTGCCGCCGGTACCGCGTCGATCTTGCCCATCACCAGCTCGGCGGCCCCAGCGATCTCGTCGGCCACAGCGATCAATGTGGCGTGCATGGTGTAGCCGTAAGGGTCGTCCACTCCGGCGTAGTCGCTCAGGGGCAGCATACCGGCCACGCCAATCGCCACATTCACCTGGCCGTCGCGCCAGGGCCGACCAAACGTGTCGGAGATGATCACCGCCGGTGAGACGCCGGTGCGCTCCGCAATGGCAGCACGCAGGTTCGCCGCGCTGCGGTCAGAGTCCTCGGGTAGTAGGCAGACCACCCGGCCCCCGGCGACGTTCGACTCATCCACACCGCTGTTGGCGCAGATCATGCCGTGGTGGGTTTCCGTGATCAGCACGCCGTTGGTCATCTTCACAATCCGGCGGCTCTCGCGCAGCACCACCTCCTGGAAGTGGGCGTCTTTACGGGCGGTAGCGGCGATCTGGTGGGCGAACGCCGACGGCTCTACCGTCGCGGGGTCTACTAGGCGTCCCTCGGCCTTGGAGACAACCTTCTGGGTCACGACGAGTACGTCACCGGACTCGATCTTCTTGCCATCGGCGGACACAGCAGCGAGGATCATTCCGGCGAGGTCGTCGCCGGGACGAACCTCGCCGATTCCACGGATGGGAATAATCCGGATCTCGTCGATCATGAAGACAACCTCAAGGATTCTTTGGTCGTTTGATGCTGGCGGCATCAAACTGCCAAAGGGGTGGGTCTACACGTAATACCTTTCAAACAAGCCGATTTATGCCGACCTTGCCCCCTCACCCCCTGCCCCTCGCCCTCATGGGGCGAGGGGAGATTCCGCACCAGGATGTGTCCGACTCCCCCTCTCCCGCTCAGGGAGAGGGGGCTGGGGGGTGAGGGCTGAGCGGCGGCAGACTCCTTATTTGAAAGGTATTGGGTCTACACGTACTTGCCCGTGATCAGCGCGAGCCGCTGCTTGGCCTCGTCGGAGATGTAGTCGCGGTTCGTGATGATCGCGGTGGCCAGGGCATTGTGGGCAATGCTGGTGAAGTCATCGTCGATCTGATTCACCGCCATGGCCACAATCTGCTGGGAGAGGGTCGCGTTAGCGTGGAGCACGGCCACCAACGCATCGACGGTCACAGCATCGTGGCCGGGGTGCCAGCAATCGTAATCCGTAACCATAGCCAGACATGCGTAGGCAATCTCAGCCTCGCGGGCCAGTTTGGCCTCGGGCAGAGCGGTCATACCGATCAAGTCGTGGCCGCGCCGGCGGTTTTCCTCGCTCTCGGCCAGGGTCGAGAAGGCCGGCCCTTCCATCACCACCATGGTGCCGCCCTTGTGGACAGTGGCCCCGGCGGCCTGTGCGGAGGTGTGGAGGATCTGGCTGAGGTTGGGGCAGAAGGGCTTGTCGAATCCGATGTGGGCCACAATTCCCTTCTCGAAGAAGGACGCCGCCCGTATGCCCTTGGTGTGGTCGAAAATCTGGTCGGGAACCACCACATGGCCGGGAGCGTAGTCCTCACGCAGCGCCCCGACGGCGCTGACCGCGATCAGGGCGCGGACGCCAAGTTGCTTAAAGGCGTAGATATTCGCCCGGTTTGGCAGTTCGCTCGGATTGAGGCGGTGGCCGCGCCCGTGGCGCGGCAAAAAGGCGACCCGGCGGTTTGCCAGGGTGCCGATCACAAAGGCGTCGCTCGGATCTCCATAAGGCGTCTCAACGCGCAGTTCCTCAACATCGGTGAGTCCGCCCATCGCATAAAGTCCACTCCCGCCGATCACGCCGATGGTGGCCTGTGCCATGCTCTATACTCCTTAAGTGCTATGACAAGGTTCGTGGATACTTTACAGTTTACGACGCTTGTAGTGGCGGCTTTAGCCGCACAGGCGCTGAAGCGTCCACTACGAACTGTCACGCTGAAACCTGGCACCTGAAACCTTGTCTATCGCAGAATGTAGCAGAGAGTATAGCGCAAGAATGCAAAATACAAAATGGCACTGCCACCCTGCGTTCGCTGTTACCCTATCGTCGTATATAATTCGGCCTATAGCAATCCTCATGGGGTTGTTGTGTGGAGTCAAGGCTTTAGCCGGATAAGGCCGCCTAAAGGCTCGACTCCTCTTCACAACCCGGATACGATTGCTATACATAGCGGGCTGCGCCCGGAGCGTGCCGTGCCGTAGGTTATTTTTTAGGGCAGGTCAGGCCGATCCGCCCTTTTTTGGGTTGTCATGAACACACTCACCGCAATCACATCTGAACTGGCCGGCCTGCCTGAAGTCGGACAGGTCGCCGAGGCTCTCACCGGGGCGGCTACGCGCATGCGCTTGTCTCCCCTGCCCAGTGCCGCCAGGACGCCGCTGGTGGCCGCCCTGGCTCGCCACGCCCGCGCCCCCCTGCTCTATGTCACGATCAACGCTGAGGCCGCTCTGCGCGCCGCAGACGATCTGCGCCAGTGGCTTGGCCCCGCTGCGGTGCTGCTCTACCCCGCCAGCGATTCCATGCCGTATGAACACACGTCTCCCGGCGACGAGGTGATCGCCCGCAGGCTGCGGGTGCTGCAGGCTTTGAGTGTGCGCCCTCCTCCGTCCGCCCTCGTGATCGTCGCCCCACTCAAGGCTCTGCTCCAATCTACCCTTACGCCTGAGGAGTTGGCGGGAGCGAGTATGGCCCTGGGTCTGGGTCAGATGTTGAGCCAGGACACACTGCTCCGCACGCTGATTGGGCAGGGCTACCGCCCCTCTGCCGCCGTCGAGAGTCCCGGCGAGTTGAGCCGACGCGGCGGGATCGTCGATGTGTGGCCCAGCGCCGACGAGCGGCCCCTGCGCATCGAGTTCTTTGGCGACGAGATCGATAGCCTGCGCCGCTTCGACCCGGCCTCCCAGCGCAGCGACCAGCGCGTTGATAATGCCGTGATCAGTCCGCCTCACGAGATTCCGCTCTGGAACCGCGATCTGGCGCTCACGCGCATTGCTGCCCTCGATGTCTCTGGGCTGCGCCGCGAGTCCCGTGCCGAGTGGGACGCCGCCCTCGCTCACCTCGACCTTGGGGAGCGGTTCGAGGGCCGCGCCTTCTACGCCCCGTTCTTCCGCGACTCGGATCTCAGTCCTCAGCCCTCAACCCTTCTGAGGCATCTGCCGCCTGGCAGCGCGGTGCTACTCTCCGAGGGCCATATGCTGGCTCACCACGCCGCCGAGATCGCTGACCATGCCGAGTCCCAGCGGCGCAAGCTGATCGACCAGGGCGAACTGCCCCCCGACTTCCCCCGACCCTACTTCACCTGGGAGGAGTTAATGCACAATGCAAAATGCAAAATGCAAAATGCAAAATGCACGATGCACAATGCAGAGTCAGGTGATTGCACAATGCAAGATGCACAATGCACAATGCACAATGCAGAGTCAGGTGATTGCACAATGCAAGATGCACAATGCAAGATGCAAGATGCACAATGCACGATGCACAATGCAGAGTCAGGTGATTGCACAATGCA
>CAIRFY010000261.1 GCA_903877945.1 uncultured Oscillochloris sp.
AGCAAAGTTAGCTCCGGCCCCCTCACCCCCTGCCCCTCTCCCTCACGGGGAGAGGGGAGTTTCTTCATCAGGATGCGCTCGGCTCCCCCTCTCCCGTTCAGGGAGAGGGGGCTGGGGGGTGAGGGCTGCTCGGCGACCACACGACTTTGCACATGCCCTGACATCTATCCCTTCCCAGGGCTGTTGCCGCAGCCCTGCGTGGGTGGCGATTGAAGGCGATCACGCCCTCCGTGGTACAATCCACGGCGATGAAACACCTTCTTGTTATCAGCCATGATGTGGTCGGTAGCCATATGGCCGGGCCGGGCATCCGCTATTGGGAACTGGCTCGCGCCCTGGCTCCCTACGTTGCCGTGACACTCCTGGCCCCACGACCGATCAACCTTGCCGCGCCCGATTTCGCCACTGGTAGCTACGCATGGGGCGATGCCGTGTCGCTGGCTTCGTACCTGGCCCGCGCTGATGTGATCCTGGCGAATGGCTTCGTTCTTGAGGCCCACCCTGAATTGGGCAACACTGGCACGCCGCTGATCATCGATCTCTACGACCCGACTCTGCTGGAGAACCTGGAGTTGCTGCGCGCCGCTGATCCCGCCGCTCGCGTGGATCGCAACCGCCGCGATGTGGCGTTGCTTAACCGCCAGGTCGCCGCTGGCGACTTCTTCCTCTGCGCCACTGAGCGCCAGCGCGACCTGTATATCGGTGCGTTGATGGCGGCAGGCCGGGTCTCCCCTGAGCGGGTTGATGCCGACCCGCTGCTGCGCGACCTGATTGATGTGGTGCCCTTCGGGCTGCCTGCTGAGCCGCCCGCACGGACGGGCTCCGCCTTGCGCGGCACGGTCGATGGGATCGGCCCCGATGATCCGATCATTCTTTGGAGTGGCGGTCTGTGGGATTGGATGGATCCCCAGAGCTTGATCCAGGCGATGCCTGCGGTTGTCGCGGTTGTGCCCAACGTGCGGCTGGTCTTTCTGGCCGGTAAGCACCCTGGGCCGGTGGCGGCGATGCGTACCCTTGATGAGTCTCGCTCGCTCGCTCGTCAGATCGGTTTGCTCGATAGCCACGTTTTTTTCTATGAGTCCTGGGTGCCTTATGCCTGCCGCGCCGATTTTCTGCTCGACGCTTCCATTGTGGTATCATTGCACCGCCAGCATCTGGAGACGACCTACGCCGCTCTGCGCTCGCGGATCCTCGACCATCTGTGGGTTGGTAGGGCGAGCGTGGTGAGCGCCGGTGATGCCGCCGCCGAGTTGGTTGCACACTATGATCTTGGCCGGGTCGTGCCGCCGCAGGATGTCGCCGCAGTCGCGCAGACGCTCTGCGATCTGCTTGCCGATAGCGCGGCCCTGGCTGCCTGCGCCCGCCGCGCCCAGGCTCTGGCGGTGGAGTTTACGTGGGAGCGGGTGAGCATGCCTGTTCGCCGCTTTTGCGCCGCGCCGCGCTGCACGCGCCCGGCGGTGCCCGATGGACAGCCGCAGGGCGCAGCCTCCCCATCTGTACCGACTCCGGTTTCGCCCCCTACGATGGATACGACGATGAATGACCAGACACGCAACGATACGCTCAGTCGCCTTGATGATCTCTGGAAGATCCAGCCCCAACCGCTGAGATCGGGCCTGCCGATTCTGGGCCAGGCCAAAGAGGCGGCGAATAGCCTCACCCGCTGGTATGTGCAGGCGATAGTTGATCAGCAGAATGGCTTTAATGCCTCAGCGGTGCAGGCTATTCAGGCTCTTGCTGCCAGCGACGATACGCGCCACTCCGAACTGACCGTGCATATCCACGCGCTGCATCATCTGCTGAACGTGTCTACGAACCAGTCTCGCCAGTCCTCTGCGGCCACGCAGCATCTCACCGATCAGCTCTCCCATCGCACCGAGGCGCTGTTGCATCGCTTCGATGGACTGTCACAGCGCCTCGATGGGCTGTCACAGCGCCTCGATGGGCTGTCACAGCGCCTCGATGGGCTGTCGCACCATATCAGCGATGTTGATGACGCCGAGACGATCCTGGCTGCGGCGGTCTCTGAGTTGCGTGAACTGGCGGCGGCGGTTGCGTCGGACAAGGAGCCCTCGTGAAGACCAGTGTGATCGTCCCTGTTCACAATGGTGCGCGCTTCCTGCGGGTCTGCCTCCCGGCGCTCCTCGCCCAGCAGGGCGATCTGCTCGATGTGATCACGGTGGATAACGGTTCGTCCGATGGCTCGGCGGAGATTATTGCGGCGGAGTTTCCCCAGGTACATCTGATCCAGAGCGCGTCGGCCCTCGGTTTTGCCGGTGCGGTCAACCTGGGGCTGCGCCACGCACTGGCCGGTGATGCCGAGGTGCTGCTGATCCTCAACCAGGATACGGAGGTTCATCCCGGCTGGCTGGCGGCCTTGGTCGCACCGCTGGACTCCCAGCCGCGAGTGGGCATTGTCGGCGGCAAGGCGCTCTTCCCCGATGGGCGCATGCAGCACGCCGGTGGTACCCTCCTGCCGCCCCTGGGCTACGGGCGCAACCGTGGCTACACGCAGCCCGATGACGGCGCGGATCTGTCTGAACCCCTGGACTTTCTCTCTGGGGTGGCCTTTGCCATGCGCCGCACGATGCTGGATCAGATCGGACTCTTCGATGAGGTGTTTAACCCCGCCTACTATGAGGATGTTGACCTGTGCCTGCGCGCTCGTGCTGCCGACTGGGAGTTGGTCTATACCCCCCATGCCGTCTTGACCCACGCCGAGGGGGCGACTGCTGCGGTTGGCAATCTTGATCACGCGGTGTTGGTTGAGCGCAACCGGCTGCTGCTCCAGATGAAGCACGCGCCCCTCACGCAACTCCAGGCAGTTTTTTTTCCGGCTGAGGCGGAGCAACTGCGTCAGCGCGCCGGTATCGGGGCGGTGCGCGTGTTGCGCCGTGCCTACCTCGCCGCGCTGATGCGTCTGCATTACCTGGGCCGTTCTGTCCCTGAGTCCGCCGCCATCCGTGCGGCCCTGGTTGAGTTACGCCGTCAGGCGGCGGACTATGAGCGTGAGAGCGGCAGCGTGACGGTAATCCAGCATCAGGATGAATCACTCGCCACCCCGGACAGCGCTGTTGCCACGGACATCCCGGTCGCCCTGCCGGGTCTTTCGGTCATCCTGCCGCCGCAGCCACCCCCGGTGGCTATTCTGATGCTCACGTGGAACGGTATTGAATATACCCGCGAGTTTCTGGAGAGCCTGCGCACCCTGACCACCGGCGTGGAGTACCAGATGATCGTGGTCGATAACGGTAGCAGCGATGGCACTCGCGAGTACCTGCGCGGGCTCGGCTGGATCACCGTGATCGAAAACGAAACCAACCTGGGCTATGTGCGTGGTAATAACCAGGCGATTGCGGCGGTACCCGCAGGTTGGGATGTGGTGCTGGTCAACAACGATATGCGGATTATTCAGGCGAACTGGCTGGCCCGCCTGCGTGAAGTGGCTCACAGCGACCCGACCCACGGCATGGTTGGTGCGCGCCTGCTGATGAGCGATGGCAAGCTGCTCCACGCTGGCACGTACATCCCCACCGATAACTTCTGGGGCTGGCAGATCGGCGGTGCCGAAGAGGATGTGAACCAGTACCAGCGTGTCCGTGAGGTCGAAGGTATTGTTGGTGCCTGTATGTACCTGCGCCGCGATGTGATCGAGACGGTGGGTGTCCTCGATACGCGCTTCTTCTCGTACTACGAAGATACCGACCTCTGCCTGCGGGTGCGTCAGGCCGGTTATAAGGTGATGCTGGCAGGCGATGTCAGCATTATCCACCACGAGAATGTCAGCACCAAGCTGAATAAGGTTGATTTCTGGAGCATGTTCGGCAAGTCGCAGCATATCTTCCTCGAAAAGTGGGATCACTACTACCGCACTCGCTATACGCAGCGGGTCTTCTGGCACTCGCTGGTGAGTGCGCCCACCGGCTACGCCACCTCATCCAAGCAGTTACTGATCTCGCTTGACCAGATGGACGTGGATGTGCGGCTGGCCTACCTGTACGGCACTGACTACTCTGAGCGCAACAGTGGCGACCCACGGATCGAGCAGATGCGCCGACGCCCGAAGGATACCTCGCTGGTTCAGGTGGTCTACAGTCAGTGCGACGCCTTCCATAAGAATAGCGGGCGCTACCGGATTGGCTTCTCGATGCTGGAGGTCACCGGCATCCCCCAGGATTGGGTGCGCCAGTCGAATCTGATGGACGAGGTCTGGGTGCCCAGCCAGTTTAACGTCGAGACATTTCGCAACAGCGGGGTGACTCAGCCGATTCACGTGATCCCGCTGGGCGTGAACCCGGACTACTTCCACCCCGGGATCAAGGCGCGGCGCTTCAGCCAGAAGTTTACCTTCCTTTCGGTCTTTGAGTGGGGCGAGCGCAAGGCACCCGAAATCCTGATCCGGGCCTTCTGCGCGGCGTTCACTGACCAGGATGATGTGGTGCTCGTGCTAAAGACCGACAACCGCGACGGCGATGTGAATGTGGCCCAGGAGATCGCCGCGATGGGCATCCCGCGCAATGCGCCAAAGATTGCTCTGCTCTACAACCAGGAACTGCCGGGCTATCAAGTGGGCAGCCTCTACCGCTCTGCCGACTGCTTTGTCACGGCTACCCGTGGCGAGGGCTGGGGCATGCCTATTCTGGAAGCGATGGCCTGTGGTCTGCCGACCATCGCTACCGAATGGAGCGCACAGACGGAGTTCATGCGCGACGACATTTGCTACCCGGTGCGGGTGAGCCGACTGATCCCGGCGGTGGCCAAATGCCCCTACTACGCCGGGTACGAGTGGGCCGAACCTGATATCGAACACCTGGCCCATCAGATGCGCCAGGTCTACGAGAACCGCGAGCAGGCCCATGCGCTAGGCATGCGCGCCGCCGAGGTGGTCGCCCGCGAGTGGACGTGGGATCGCGCCGCTGAGAAGATCCTCGCTCGGCTCCAGGCGGTGGGAGCATGAGACGTGCTAGTCATCCATGCGATTCGCGCACAACACCCGATGAGAATGGCCGCTGATGCCCGACTATCGGCTATCGGCTGTCGGCTATCGGCTATTTTCACGTTAGGAGAATCGCATGAGCGAGACGGTCGCCAACCTCTGGAGTACGCTCCAACAGCAACGTGCGGTCGAGTACCCGGTTCTGGGTTGGCTTGACTCACTTCTGGTGCAGCACCTCTACGTGCGGCCACAGATTACCGGTACCGCCGATAAAAACTGGCTGATCTGGCTGGTAGAGAACCTAGAAATCCCCCGCGATGGTCACTGGCTCAGCATCGGCTGTGGCGCAGGTGGCCTGGAGCGGTTCGCTGTTGAGGAAGGTCTCTGCACTGAGATCGATGGCGTGGACATCGCCCCCGGTGCGATTGAGATGGCCGTGCGTAACGCCGCTGAAAGCGGGATGACCAATGTGCGCTATCAGGTGCGTGACCTTGATCAGGCGCGGCTGCCTGAATGCACCTACGATGTCGTACTCTGCGCCATGTCCCTGCACCACATCCGCCGCCTGGAGTACTTCTACGAGGAGGTCGTTCAGTCCTTGCGCCCAGGCGGGTGGCTGCTGCTTAACGAGTTTGTCGGCCCGAGCCAGTGGCAGTGGACCGATCAGCAACTCAATGCGGTCAATACGCTCCTGGCCGCCCTGCCCGAGCGCCTGCGCGTCAACACCGTCACCGGCCTGGTCAAAGAGCGCGAGGAGCGCCCGAGCATCGCCTGGATGAATGCCGTGGACCCGTCGGAGTCGATCCGCTCAGCCGAGTTGCTGCCGTTGCTTGAGTCTCAGTTCACGCTGGCGCTGCGCCGCGACTACGGCGGTGCCGTGCTGGGCAAGCTGCTTGAGCAGATTATCGCGAACTTCGACCCGGAGCGCCCTGAGGATGTGATGGCGCTGCGGCTGCTCTTTGCGGCAGAGGCGACTCTGATGAGGGCGGGGGTACTGTCAAGCGATTTCTCCGTGGTCGCCGCCCACGAGGGGCGCAGCCTGCGCGCCGCACGCCTGCCCTTCGACGCGGCGTTTGAGCGGCACCTAGTCTACGGGTTTCACCCCGTCGAGTACATGCCGAGCGGTGAGCCGTTCGCCTGGACTGAAGGTGAGGCTGCCTTTGTGCTGCGCCGCCCACCACACGCTCGGGCGCTGCGCCTGAGCCTGATACTGCCGCCTGTGGCGCGCACGCTCAGCATCGAGGTCGATGGGCAGCCTGTGGGCGCGCTCCGCTCAACGGCCTGTGCCGCTGTGCCCCCACCTACGCACCTGACCCTCGCTCTGCCCCCGCACACCCGCGCCCAACCGACGATCTCGTTGCATCTCGACCAAGGCTGGCGCCCCAGCGATGTCTGGGCATCCCAAGATCCTCGGACGCTAGGGGTGGCGCTCGCTGGCGCAGAGCTTCTGTAGGAGTCCTGCGCGGCCCTCACCCCCTAGCCCCCTCTCCCATTCAGGGAGAGGGGGCTAGGGGGTGAGGGCTGCGCGGCAATCACGCGACGTTGCAACAG
>CAIRFY010000262.1 GCA_903877945.1 uncultured Oscillochloris sp.
CTGTCATTCTGAGCGAAGCGAAGAATCCCGGCCGGGATTCTTCGCTTCGCTCAGAATGACAGGACGCTTCACAGCGTTACTTTTGCGGTATTGCGTCTGGGGTTACGTCCCAGGATCAAAGCTATGTACCTCGACCAGAATCTCAAGCGGGCCATCGGCGGCAGTGATGTCTGTGAGGAGGATATGGCTCAGCATGAGGGAGCGGGGCGGGCGGGACAGGTGGAAGAGATGTGAGCGACAGCCAGTGTCGCGAGAGCCAAAGCCGACGGCGGGGATGCTCACGTCGGGCGCGGAGGCGAGGGTGGCGCACCAGCGGCACTCCATACGCAGGGGGCCGCTCACCGTCCATATCTCGTGGAGATGGGCGTGGGCGCGCAGGTAGTCGATGTGCCAGTGGAGGCGAGACTTCTCGCGTCGCTCGTGGTGGCGCAGGCGAGCGGAAAGGCCACCTGCGCCGAAGGCGCTGCCGACATAGAGGTAGTAGCCGACGGGAAAACTGAAGATTCCGAGCCTGCCAACCTGAAGATCGTCGACGGTATGATCGAGTTGAAGCACCAGAATGTAGCTACCCTTCGCCATCACAGTGCCCCCAGTTTCTATGGGTGCTGCCATCATGAAACCTGCAATCCGCAATCATCGTTACAGCGCACCACCCGACCGGCGGCGCGGGTGAGTCGGTCGCGGATAGCGCGGGCGATCCCACCCTCACCGAAGTCGCGGGCGAGGATGAGGGCGGGCCGTCGCGAGTCGAGGGCGCGCAGAGCGGCGTAGAGGCGACTAGCGATGACCGACAGGTCGCCCGCAGGCCCGAGAATCTCGATGTCAACATCGAGGTCGGCCAGCAAGACGGCGTCCTCGTCCGGCAGCAGCAGGCCCACCCGGTGCCCGGCTGCAATCTGGGCGGCGGCCTGATCGCGCATCCACGCCCGACAGGCCGCCGGTGTCCCCACGCATAGGTGCAAGGTAGACTCCGGGGCGTAGTGGCGGTCGAGCATGCCGGGGGCGAGTTGCCCACCCGCCGTCGCTGCCCGCCCGCCCAGAGCCACCTCACCCAGCAGTTCGCGCAGCACCTCTAGGCTCACCCCGCCGGGCCGCAGCAGCGTGGGCAGGGGGCCGCTTACGTCGAGGACGGTTGACTCGACACCGATAGTGGCCGGACCACCGTCGATCACGAAATCAATCCGTCCATCCAGGTCAGCCAGCACATGGGCGGCGCTGGTGGGGCTCGTGTGGCCGAAGCGGTTGGCGCTGGGCGCAGCGATGGGCGTGCGTGCGGCGGCGATCAGGGCGCGGGCCACCGGGTGGGCTGGCAGGCGCACCGCCACCGTCTCGCGCCCAGCGGTTACGCTGTAGGGAACCGCAGGGCCGCGTGGCACAATCAGCGTGAGCGGGCCAGGCCAGAGCTGCTCGGCCAACATGGCCGCCGCAGGCGACAGGTTCGGCGTCACTCGCCTCAGGTCGGCGAGGTCGGCCAGGTGAATAATTAGTGGATCTTCGGCGGGACGCCCCTTGGCGGCGAAAATACGAGCCACGGCGGCAGGGTTGAAAGCGTCGCCTCCAAGCCCGTAGACGGTTTCGGTGGGGAAGGCCACCAGGCCACCGGCGGCGAGGGCGGCGGCGGCCACCGCAATGCTGGACGGGTCAGCCGGAAGGACTCGGGTTGTACTCATAGCCCCAATACCTAGTGCGGTGCAAGCGATAGCCAGTAGATCGTCGTCTGTCGGTAGACATTGCCGGGGCGTAGGATGGTGCTGGGAAAAGACGACTGGTTCGGCGAGTCGGGGAAGTGCTGGGCCTCTAGGCAGAGTCCGCTGTAGCGCGTATATGTCTGGTCACCCCGGCCCGCCATCCCGCACTCGATCATATTTCCAGTGTAAAATTGCACCCCTGGCTCGGTGGTGATCACTTTCAACATTCGTCCGCTGCTCGGTTCGGTCAGTCGTGCGACCAGGCCCAGTTCGCCGGGAGCCTTGTCGATCACCCAGGTATGATCGTAGCCGCCCGCCCGCCGTAGCTGCTCGTCATCGACGCCGATCCGCGCACCGACGAGCGTTGGCTTTCGAAAATCAAAGGGAGTACCCGCCACCTTCGCCAGTTCTCCGGTCGGGATCAGGGTTTCATCCACAGGAACAATATGTTCGGCCGGAATCTGTAGGACATGGCCGAGGATATCGCCACCGCCTGCCAGGTTAAAATAGGCATGGTTCGTCAGGTTCAGCACCGTCTCCCGATCCGTGGTAGCCAAATAGTCGATCCGCAACGCGGCTCCCGCCAGCGTGTAGGTCACGGTGACGCTCAGGTTGCCGGGGAAGCCCTCCTCACCATCGCGGCTCAGGTAATGCAGTTCCACACCTGGCCCCTCGGGCAACTCGAAGGTCTGGGCGTGCCAGACCTGGCGGTGGAATCCGCCGGGGCCGCCGTGGAGGTGGTTTGGCCCATTGTTGCGCGCCAGGACGTACTCGTGATCGCCCAGGTGGAAGCGCCCCCCGGCAATGCGGTTCGCGTAGCGGCCCACGAGCGCGCCGAGGTAAGGGTGGACGCCCAGGTAGGCATCAAGGCTATCGAAGCCGAGGATCACATCGCCCATCACTCCGTTGCGATCCGGGCTGCGCAGGGAGACGAGGGTACCCCCGTAGGTCAAGATATCGGCTTCAATCCGGGCATACCCGTGGAGAGTAAATCGCTCAACCGTGATCCCGTCGGGGGTGCTGCCAATAGGTTGGCGAGTGACTGGCATAGGTATCTATGGTCTTTTGACGACGAGCGATCAACACCCAATGGACGTTTGTTGTTCGTCATCGAGTGTTCATCAGAGACATTTTGGCATTATAGCGCATATGGCACGGGTAGGGCTTCTGCAAAGTCGCTTGATCGCCGGGCAGCCCTCCCCCCCCAGCCCCCTCTCCCTGAACGGGAGAGGGGGAGCGGGACGCATCCTGATGCAGAA
>CAIRFY010000263.1 GCA_903877945.1 uncultured Oscillochloris sp.
CAGGACGGCGGGCGGAGCTACACGCGGGTCTTTCTCCACCAACTGGAGGGCCAGGTCGCGGAAGCGCACCACCACGCGCCCTTCCAGGATCACGTCGATGTTGGCGTAGGCGAAGGGCTGCGGCTCCAGGCCGAGGGCCGTTACCTCTAGGCGGTAGGTGAGAACGCCGGTGGTGGGCTGCACCTGGCCCCGGCAGCGCACCACCTGGGCCACACCGGGGATGGGTTGGAAACGGGCGTCGAAGGTGTAGGTCTGGAGGCCCAGCGAAAGCATGAAGATCTGGAGCAACTGGCTACAGCCATCGGCCATCAGCGACCCGGCCATGACCTGATCGTCCTGGAAGTGGCAGGGGAAGAACCAGCTTTGCGGGGTTAGATCCTGCTCGCCAACCACGAGGCCGAGGCCCCAGTCGCCACCCTGCGGGTCAATGCTGATCACCCGGCTGAGCATGAGCATCTGGCGGGCGGGCAGGCGCAGGGAGGGGTTGCGCCCGTGTTGGTCGTAGGCCGGGCCGAAGCAGTCGGCCACCCGCCCGACGATCAGCAGGTCGAGGTCAGCGTCGGTCAGGGAACGGCGGGATGTAGCCAGGGGCGGCGCGAAGCTCTGGCGGACGGCCCGACGGCGCTGGTCACTATCGTCACGCGAGTCGACCACGCCGCGCCCGCCGTCCAACTCGGCATCGGTGAAGAACCCGGCGCAACCGCCGTCCATCTTCAGCACCATGCGCTCACCGACAAAGCACTCGTAGCTGAAGAAGAAGAGCAGGGTCTCGCCGCTACGGGCGAACGAGTTGATGCTGATGTCGTAGCGCAGGGTCTGGCCGTCCTTGGGCAGTTCGTCCAAAAACGTCAGGGTGCAGTCGAGCAGGCGGTAGACCCGCTCACCCTTACAGGAGAAGTCGATCCCCAGGTAGCTGATCAGCAGGAGGTCGCACTGGCCGGACTCGACGGCGATGGCGAGGGGCGGCTGACCATCGACCGAGTACCACGCGCCGACGGGGATGTCGTACTCGGTGGTGACGGTGGATGGCTTGAACTCGCCGCGCTGGGCGCCGAGCTTGGTGACCCGGCTGACCAGCAGGTAGGGCGGCAGGGGCAGGCGCACCCGGCGGGCGTAGCCGTCAATGACCGCGTACTCGGGGCCAAAGACCGTGGCGATGCTGCCGCTGGCGAACTCCAGGAGGTCGGCGGAGTCCCAGATCACGCCAGCGGCCCTCACCCCCGGCCCCTCTCCCAGCGGGAGAGGGGCGAGATCTGACTCCCTCTCCCGGAGGGAGAGGGCTGGGGTGAGGGCGGTTCCCCGCAGGCGCACGGCCTGGGCGAGCATTTCGGCGTGGCGGCGCTGGAGCAGGGCGCGGTGGCCGACGATGGTGGATGGGGCTTCGATCACAGGGCACTCCTTTTCTGAACCCCTCACCCCCAGCCCCTCTCCCTCACGGGGAGAGGGGAGTCGGATCTCTCCCTTCCCGTTCAGGGAGAGGGGGCTGGGGGGTGAGGGCCGATAGCTCGCCAGTATCTCCCGCACACGCTCGCCGCGCAGGGCGGCGGGGATGTCGCCGCCGCCGAGGGTGATCGTCTTGATCAGGGATCGCACCGGGGCGGGGGGCGGGTCGTCCGGTAGCAGGGCGGTCAGATCCAGGGGCACGCGCTGGCTGATCAGACGGGACAGCACGGCCAGCAGGGCGGCGTCGTCATCTGCGCCCTGCCGGTTGAGGGCCAGGGCGACGTGCGGCTTGTTCGCTAGGATTATGTCAACCCAGCGCGTGCATGTGTTGGCTGGGCCTGGCTCGATAAAGATCCGTGCGCCGTCGGCGTAGGCTCGCTCGACCAGGCGGGGGAAATCAACTGGCTGGCAGGTGGCGCGGGCCAGGCTGCGGGCGATCTGCTCGGAATCCTGCGGCAACGGGGCGTAGTCGGCGGCCCCGTAGAAGGTGATGCCCGAGGTGTCCCCGACGGGCAGCCGGTTCAGCTCGACGAGCAACTCGTACTCAGAGTGCATGGCCGGGCAGTGCATTACGGTGTCGAACGGGGCGCGAAATGCTTCGCAGCCGAGATCGGCGATCACCCGGCGCACGGCGTCGGGTGCGCCGGAGATGACCACCTCGCTCGGCGTGTTGATGTGGGTCAGGAAGGCCCGCCCCTCGCCGCGCAGCCGCTCACGGACGGCCTCGGGTGTGGCCTGGGCAATGTAGATACACCAGAAATCATCCGGCGCGTCGGCGGGCACGCCGAGGTACTCGCGGGCAGCCTCGCGCTGGCCGGTCAGGCGACGGGTGAAGAGGGGCGACTCGCGCAACCGCTGGAGGGCTGCGTCGTCAGCCCGCCACGCGCCCAGCGACCAGAGCATGCTCGCCTCGCCCATGCTGTAGCCGAGGGCCGCGCTCGGGCGCAGGCCAAACTGCTCGCGCAGGACGGCGGTGAGGAGCAGGGTGAAGATCAGGCTGGTCTGGATCATGCCCAGGGGGTCGGCGCGCAGGGTCGCCTTGTCCTGGCTGATGTCGGCTGGCTCAGGGGCACGCTGGCGGCGCGGGTAGAGCCTGCGCTCGCCGAGGGTGGCGGGCGCATGGGCCAGCAACCCGCCCATGCGCTCGTGCAGAGCGGGGAAGAGCTGGAACAGTTCGCGGCCCAGGCCGGGGTAGGCGCTGAACGCGCCGGGGTAGACGAAGGCCAGCCCGGCCTGCGGGCCGAGGGGTTGGGCGCTGAAGCTGCTGCCCAGGGGCGTCTCCCAATCGCGGCCCTGGTCGAAGGCGGCGGCGGCCCCGGCACGGGCAAAGCCCAGTTCACGCAGCAGCTCGTCAGTGCTGCGGGCCACTAGGGCCAGGGCGTAGCCCGGCGCAGGTAGGCCGCGCAGGCGGCCTTCGTCCCCTGTAGCCGAGGGCTTTAGCCCCACGGCGGCGGCGGCAGATCGCCCTTGGTAGGCGCGGATGGCCTGTTGGCTCAACTCGGCCACGGGCGTACCAGACTGCGCCGCCGCCTCTAGCTGGTCAAGCTGGGCCAGCAGGTCGGCGCGGCCAGCGGTGGCCAGGGGCAGCAGCCAGACTCGGCTGCGCCGGGCGAAGGCGGCGGGCTGCGGGCGGGCCTCTGGCCCTGTGGAGAGCAGGACGTGGGCCGCGCAGCCGTTGCGATCCAGGCCGCTGATCGCCGCCCGGCGGCGCTCGCCGCGCCGGGCCAGCCAGGGTCGTGCAGCGTCGGGTAGGTAGAAGGGGGAAAGGCCCTCACCCCCCTGGCCCCCCTCTCCCTGCGCGGGAGCGGGGGGGGCATTGGTGTCCGACTCCCCTCTCCCCGTGAGGGAGAGGGGCTGGGGGTGAGGGCTGCCCGGTAGGTAGCGCCCGTCCAGGCAGAGTGCGGCGCGGATGAGGGCGGCCATCCCGGCGGCGGCTCCGCAGTGGCCGATCTGCGCCGTCACTGAGCCGACTGCGCAGGTTAAACCCTCACCCCCGGCCCCTCTCCCAGCGGGAGAGGGGAGATCGGACTCCCTCTCCCAGCGGGTGAGGGCTGTCCCATCGTATACCTGACCCAACGCGGCGATTTCGGCGGCAGAATCGCCGCTCAGCTCCAGGTAGCCCACCTCGGATGGCCGCACCCCGGCGGCGGCGAGGGCTTGGCGGGCGGATTCCCCCACACCCCCGGCCCCTCTCCCAGCAAGAGAGGGGAGATTGGACTCCCTCTCCCGCAGGGAGAGGGCTGGGGTGAGGGGGGGATGTGCCGATGCCACGAGGGCCACGGCGTCAACGGTGGCGTAGATCCGCTGGCCAGACTGGTGCGCGTCGGCGGCGCGGCGCAGCACCAGCGCCCCCGCGCCCTCGCCCACCGCCCGGCCCGCCTGTCCGGCGGCGGTGTCCAGAATTACGCGCTCGATGCTGCCTGCCAGATCCACGGCGGCTACGACGACCGCCTCCAGTTCGCCACGGGCCAGCATGATCTGGGCCAACTCCAGGGCGCGGAAGGCCGAGATCTCGTCGGCGGAGACGGTGAAGGCCGGGCCGCTGAAATCCCAGAGTGCGGCCACCCGGCAGGCCATAATGTTGCCGATGAAGCTGACGTATTGGTTGACCTGGGCCTGCGGGTGTAGGGCGTCTTTCAGCAGAATCTCAAGCTCGGCCCGCTCGGCGTCACTCCGATTGACCCCGACTTGCGCCAGCAGACTCGGCAGTTGCCAGGTCAGATCCTGCCGCCCG
>CAIRFY010000264.1 GCA_903877945.1 uncultured Oscillochloris sp.
AAAAACCCAGCCTGCTCCAATCCGAGCGCCTGGCCGCCACCGCCCGCGCACATCTCGACTGAAGATAGTATGGTCATCTGCGACACCTCTCTTGCCTTATCAGAACAGGGTTGCGCATAGTATTTTACCCGAACTTGGTGGTCGGCGGAGAGCTACTGGGATGTGCGATTAGCACAGGCCAGTTCGCGGTAGCGCCCCAGGCTCTCGGAGTCGTCCACATCCAGGCTGAGGGTAGGCGAGGTGTAGATCTGGAGGTGCAGGCCGAGGGCGGCGGCGGACTCACGGTGCAGGTCGGCGCTCTGCTCGCCGAAGCGGAAGGGCAGGGCGCTGGGTAGACGCATGCCCAGGGCGTTAGTTCCGTTGCCCTGGCGATCTGTCACCAGAGCCAGATCGCCGCCGCCCATGAGGGCATCAACGAGAGCGAAGACATCGGCGGGGGCGATCAGGGGCACATCGGCGGGGATGACCAGCATTGCGGCGACGCCAGCGGTTGTCAGGAAGACCCTGGCCTGCTCCAGAGCGCCGTTCAGGTCGTCCGCGCTATCAAGGATTGTGCGGGCACCTACAGACCCAGCCAGGGCCAGCACCTCAGAGTCAGCACTGATCACCCAGACATCGGCGAGGGCCACGCCTCGGCAACCCAAGAGGGTTGCCAGAACGCGCCCGAGCATCTCGACCACCAGATTGCGGCGCTCATCCAGGCTCAGGCGACCGGCGAGGCGGCTCTTGGCGCGGGCCAGGGACTTCACCGGCACAACGGCGTGGATCGCCATCACACCGCCGCAGGGCGGGCCTCGGCAAGCTGGAGCGCCACCCGCGCCAGATTGGCCTTCTGGGTCGGGCCACGCATGATCGTGTCAGTCACCGCCACACGCACGCCCAGCGCCTCGATCCGCACGGCCAGATTGGCGTCCACCTGATCGATCACAATGCCGTCCAGCAGGCCCGCGTATGCCTGGGCCACGCCCACGGCGGAAATCTCCAGCCCCAGGGCGCGCATCAGCGGGGCGGCCGGCCCCTTGATCGGTGCGCCACCGACAATCGGGCTGACCGTGATCACCGGGGCGGGGCTGGCTATGATCGCCTCGCGCACGCCGGGAATGGCTAGAATCGGGCCGACGCTGACCACCGGGTTGCTTGGAGCGATCAGGATCATTTCGGCGCTGGCGATCAGATCCAGCAGACCGGGGGCGGGGCGAGCTGACTCAATACCCACATAGCGCACCCCGCGCACCACATCTTGCGCCCGCCGACGCACAAAATACTCCTCAAAGTGCATCTCGCCCACGTCGGTGAGAATGTGGGTCGGCACCAGGTCGTCGCTCATGGGCATAATCCTCACCGCCACGCCCAGAGACTGACGGAAGCTATCGGTAATCTGGCTGAGGGTGAAGCCCTCGCGCAGCATCGCCGTGCGGCGGATATGCAGGGCCAGGTCGCGGTCGCCCAGCTTAAACCAGCCCGGCCCACCCAGCTTCACCAGCCACGACATACACTCGTCCGTGTCACCGCTGATCCCCCAGCCCTGCTCGCGGTCGATCAGGTCGGCCAGGGTACAGGTGACAATATCGAGATCGGGCGAGATTCGCAGTCCGTGCAACTCCATATCGTCGCCGGTATTCACCACAGCGGTGATCGTCTCCGGCGGCACCACCTGGACAAGGCCCTCGATAAAGCGGGCGGCGCCCACACCTCCGGCGAGGACAAGGATCATGGGAGGGTTCCTACGCATACTTTCAGGAAACACGGGGGTATCGTACCACAATAAAGATGGGTGAGAGGGACGACGTGTGCGCCGCCCTCCCGCAGATCTATCCTAACCGCAATACTTTTCAGATAAGGAGTCTGCCGCCGTTCAGCCCTCACCCCCCAGCCCCCTCTCCCTGAGCGGGAGAGGGGGAGTCGGATGCGTCCTGGTGCGGAATCTCCCCTCTTCCCGTGAGGGGGCACGGTCGGCATAAATCGGCTTATGTGAAAGGTATTGACCCCATCCGCGCACGCACAGCGGCGATAATCGTCGCGTGTTCGGGGAATCCGCCCTCGCGGTACATCGAATGGATCAGGTCGCCGTCCACCACCACATCGAAGGAGCCATCCTGCCAGGGGATCAGCTCAATCGAGGCCAGATCGTAGACAAAGGCGTTCATCAGCGCCGAGGCCAGGGCCAGGGTTTGCGGCTCGTAGCCGCAGGCCGCGCAGTAGGTGATGCTGACCTTGATCGGCGTGCCAGCGCTGCGCTCGCGCTTCTGGGGCAGATTGGGCTTGGCAAGAGCGGCGCGGGGAGCCTCTGTCGCCTGGGTGCCCCCCGAGACAATCGCCCGCAACTCGCGCACCACCTCGCGGTCGGAGAAGTGGTGGTGTTCCTCGCGGAACGTGCCAAACGCCTGCATCAGCCGCAGCCGGGCCGCCTCGGGCAGTTCGCCAATGGCCGTCTCAGGCGCGATCCCGACGAAGGCCGGATCCTCAGCGTAGAGCTGTTTGAACATCTCGGCATGGAGTACACTCACGCTCGCCGGGCGCTCGATCCAGTGGCCAATTGGGTTGAACGACTCATCGAAGAAGGCGAAGACTGGGATCGAGCGGTGCGTGCCGTCCTTGAGGTACTGATCCATCAGGTCGAGATTCTGGTCACGCAGGAAGACCCGCAGATTCAACGTGCCGCCGGCTACAGCAAGGCCGTTCAGCACCGGCAGGTTGTTGATCACATCGCCGCACCAGTCCTCGCCGATGGCGATCACATTCAGCGGGGCCGACAGATGGGTAAAGAACTCCAGGTCGTCCCCGCCCAGGTCGAGCCGCTGCTCGTTCGCCTCCAACCGCTCGCGGTTGCGGGTCATCTGGGCCTTGTATGCTTCGTAGGTCATGCCCTGGGCGAAGCGATCCGCAGTGATTGACATCATCATCTCCAGCATTAATTAGGCCAGGAAGTTCTTGAGCAGATCCTTACCGCTGGTGGTCATGATCGACTCGGGGTGGAACTGCACGCCCTGGACAGGATACTCGCGGTGGCGCAGGCCCATGATCAGTCCATCGTCAGTCCAGGCTGTTACTTCAAGCTCGGCGGGCAGGTCGTCGCGGCGGACAATCAGCGAGTGGTAGCGGGTGGCCAGGAAGGCGTCGGGCAGGCCGACGAAGACGCCCTGCCCCGCGTGGCGGATGGGCGACACCTTGCCGTGCATCACCTGGGGCGCACGCACTACCGCGCCGCCGTAGGCCGCGCCGATGGACTGGTGGCCAAGGCAGACTCCCAGGATGGGCACGCGGGGTGCCAGTTTCTGGATAAGCGCGATGCTAATGCCCGCCTCGCTCGGTGTACACGGCCCAGGGCTGATCACGATCCGGTCGGGCCGCATGGCTGCAACCTCGGCCACGCTGATCGCATCGTTCCGGTAGACCTCCACCGTCGCCCCCAGTTCGCTGAGGTACTGGTAGATGTTGTAGGTGAATGAGTCATAGTTGTCGAGCAGCAGCACGCGCATGGTGTCCCCCATCTTCTGACATGTCCAGTGTGACCGCAGTATAGCACCTGCTGGTAGGATCACATCTGTCTACGAGGGCTGGTGCAACCCCGGCGGGCGACTGACGTCGTCGCTGGGGAGCCTACGGCTGGGCGTCGGCATACGCCGACGCGGGGCCGGAGTCCGCCC
>CAIRFY010000265.1 GCA_903877945.1 uncultured Oscillochloris sp.
GGGGTGGCCCGCCGCTTTGTGCGTCTGCCCTGATCATCAACCACGGCCGCCCCTGTGGCTAGAAGATGAAGGAGGCGACGATCATGCCGACGAAGAGCAGCCCGCCCCAAAAGGCGATCATCAGCAGGTCGTGCCGAACATAGGCGTAATCGCGTGTGTAGTCCGGCGGCTCGATCACCCTCGCTGGCGAGCGGCGCGGCTGCGTTCGCACCGACTGGCGGCGACGCTGGCTGCGGGTTGTGGTGGGCATCGCTGGTTCCCCTGATCCGATACAACGCACGGCCCGATATGGCCGAAAGACGGCATACTGGCGGCATTATACCACGCCCCACCCCGCCGCTTGCGCAGCCCCGCAACTACCGCTATGATAGCGCCCTATGATTCGACTAGGTATCTTTGGGGGCGGCCAACTCGCCCAGATGCTCACCCAGGCCGCCGTCTCGCTCGGCGTGGAGACGGTCATTTTCGAGCGCAGCGCCGATAGCCCTGCCGGCCGGCTGACGCAGGCGGAGATCGTCGGTGCGTGGGATGATCCGGATCTGCTCGATCTATTCGCCAGCCGGTGTGACCTTGTGACGTTGGAGAACGAGTTCGTTGATGCGACCATCCTGGCTGGCCTGGAGGCGCGTGGGCTGTCGGTCTACCCCGGAGCGATCACCCTGGCCGTGGTTCAGGATAAGCTGTTTCAGAAGGAGCGCATTGCGGCGGTGGGGCTGCGGGTGCCCGCCTTTCGCCGTGTCGACTCTCCCGATGATCTACCGGCTATCGCCGCCGAGCTAGGCTGGCCGCTGTTGCTCAAGGCCCGCCGCAACGGCTACGATGGCTACGGGAACGCCACCCTACACGGCCCTGGCGACATACGTCCGGCCTGGGAGCAGCTCACCCGTGGCGGCAGCCCACTACTCGCCGAGGCGTTTGTGCCATTCTCGCGTGAACTGGCGGTAATGGTGGTGCGCGGGCGCGACGGCGCGGCGCGGGCCTATCCGGTGGTGGAGACGGTGCAGCGGCAGCATATCTGCCATCTTGTGCGCGCTCCGGCAGCGATCCCGGCGGCGGCGGCGGTGGCGGCGACAAACCTCGCGCTGGCTGCGGTGGAGGCGGTACGTGGCGTGGGCATCTTTGGCGTCGAACTGTTCGCCCTAGAGGACGGCCAGATTCTGTTCAACGAGATCGCCCCACGACCGCACAACTCCGGCCACTACACAATCGAGGCGTGCGTCGCATCGCAGTTCGAGAACCACCTACGGGCGGTGATCGGCTGGCCCCTGGCCCCCACCGACCTGCGCGCCCCGGCGGCGGTTATGGTGAACCTGCTCGGACGACGGGATGGGCCAGTTGGCCCCGACGCTCTGCGCGCCGCTCTGGATGTGCCCGGCGCTCATCTGCACCTCTACGGCAAGCGCGAGTCGCGGGTGGGCCGGAAGATGGGCCACGTTACTGCGCTGGGCGCAACTTTGGCTGAGGCCGAGGAACTGGCTCTGCGCGCTGCTGACCTCGTGGATGTTTAAGGTCAATACTTTTCACATAAGGAATCCGTTGCCGACCTTGCCCCCTCACCCCCTGCCCCTCTCCCTCACGGGAAGAGGGGATATTCCGCAGCAGGACGCATCCGCCCCCCCTCTCCCGCTCAGGGAGAGGGGGCTGGGGGGGTGAGGGCTGATCTGCGGCAGATTCCTTATGTGAAAGGTAGTGTGTTTAAGGTCAATACCACTATTTCGGAGATCCGAATGATCGGAATTGTGATGGGCAGCGACAGCGACCTGCCGACGATGCAGGGCGCAGTGGACGTATGCCAGGAGTTTGGCGTCGCCTACGAACTACGGGTTGTTTCAGCGCACCGCACGCCGCAGGACATGGCCGAGTACGGGATGACAGCCCACACCCGTGGCCTGCGCGTGATCATCGCCGGGGCCGGTGGGGCGGCCCACCTGCCCGGTATGCTCGCCGCCTACTCGCCCCTGCCGGTGATCGGTGTGCCCGTGCAGAGCAAGGCGCTCAGCGGGCTCGACTCGCTGCTCTCAATCGTGCAGATGCCCGCTGGCGTGCCGGTGGCCACCGTCGCCATCGGTGGCGGGCGTAACGCGGGCCTGTTGGCTGTGCAGATCCTCGCCACGTCCGACCCGTCCCTACTCGATAAGCTGGTTGCCTACAAGCAGAACCTGGCTGCACAGTCGCGGGCGAAGAACGACAACCTGTAGGGGCGACTTGCGGGCCACTCCTACGGATTCTCGTAGCCCTCAGCATCCTCAAGGATCACCATGTAGCCGGTCTCGATGGCGCGGAAGCGCATGTGGCGCGGGGCTACGGGCAGCCCCCGACGCCGCAGGTCGGCGTGAACCATAGCCTGGATGTCACCCCAAAGCCCGGCCTCGCCACGGTAGTAGCGGCGCAGCATGGCGGTCAGATCGGCGTCCGCCTCCCACTTCATCACCCGCTCCATGGGAGGGACTCCGTTTCTTGGTGGCGTGGCGTAGGCCGTTACAGACGCCTGCTCGGTCTCTTGGCGTGTTGTACCCGTCTGTCGCCCCGCGTGGGCTGCTTTAATCAGGGCGCAGACTTCAGCCGGGTCATCACAGAGCGTGAGCAGATCAAGATCGCTCGCGCTGACCTTGCCGCTGGGGAGCATGGTGTCACGTACCCACCTGATCAGGCCCGCCCAGTAGGCCGAGTCGAAAAGGACGATTGGAAAGTTGTGAATTTTGCCGGTCTGGATGAGCGTGAGAGCCTCAAAAAGTTCGTCGAGGGTGCCGAATCCGCCGGGGAAGATCACGAAGGCTGAGGCGTACTTAACAAACATCATCTTACGGACGAAAAAATAGCGGAAGCGGATCTCAAGGTCAACATAGGCGTTGGCCCCCGTCTCAAAGGGCAACTCGATGGTGCAGCCAATCGACGGGCCGCCGGCCTCGCGGGCACCACGGTTGGCCGCCTCCATCAGTCCCGGCCCGCCGCCGGTGATGATCGCGAAGCCCTCTCGGGCCAGCAGGCGCGCAGTCTCTACGGCAGCGGCGTATGCGGGGTCGCCCTCGCGGACGCGGGCCGATCCGAAGATCGTCACCGCGTGACCGGTACCGGCCAGGGTGTCGAAACCCTCAACAAACTCGCCCATGATCCGCAGCACCCGCCAGGGGTCGGTGTGGGTAAAGTCGCGGGTGCGCTCGCCGGAGTCGCTGCGCAGCAGCCGCTCATCCTCAGTGATCCGTCTCATCCTGTTCTCGTCTCTTCATCGTGCAAAGGAGCAAAACGTGCTATACTCCCGCGTTATTGTGCCACAGAAGAACATAGAAAGACACAAAAATTTACAGTTAGACAAGGTTCGCAGGTACTTTACAGTTTGTCGCCGATCAGCCCTCACCCCCCAGCCCCCTCTCCCTGAGCGGGAGAGGGGGAGTCGGATGCGTCCTGGTGCGGAATCTCCCCTCTCCCCGTGAGGGAGAGGGGCA
>CAIRFY010000266.1 GCA_903877945.1 uncultured Oscillochloris sp.
AGCTTCCCACCGACCTGCTGCGCCAGGACGGCATGAACGACTTCCCCGAACTGACTGAGCCGGAGGTGATTCGCCACTATACGCGAATTAGCCAGCGAAATGTTAGTGTAGATACAACTGTCGCCCCTCTCGGATCGTGCACAATGACATGGTCCAGTCGGCTCAACGAGGAAGTTGCCCGCTACGCAGGATTCGCGGCGGCGCACCCGCTTCAGGACGCGGTGGACTCGCAGGGCGCGCTGCGCCTGATCTACGAGCTCCAGGGCTACCTTGGTGAGATCGCCGGGTTCTCGGATGTGAGTCTCCAGCCTGCTGCGGGCGCCCACGGTGAGTTCGCCGGTATCCTGGCCTTCCGGGCCTACCACCTGGATCGCGGCGACCACGAGCGGGTCGAGGTGCTGGTGCCCACGGCGGCCCACGGCACTAACCCAGCTACGGCGGCCATGACCGGCCTGAAGGTGATTGAGGTGAAGGGCCATGCCTGCGGCGGCGTCGATCTGGACGACCTGCGGGCCAAGGTGTCGCCGCGCACCGCCGGGATGATGTTGACTAACCCGAATACCCTGGGCCTCTTCGAGAACCAGATCCTTGAGGTCTGCCAGATTGTCCACGCGGCGGGCGGGCTGATGTACGGCGACGGGGCCAACTTTAACGCGATCCTGGGCATCGCTAAACCGGGCGAACTGGGTTTCGATTTCATGCACTACAACCTGCACAAAACCTTCAGCACGCCCCACGGCGGCGGTGGCCCCGGCAGCGGTGCGGTGGGCTGCACGGAGGAACTAGCTCCCTTCTTGCCCGGCCCGCGTGTGCGCCTGGCCGCCGACGGCACCTACGAACTGTTCACCCCCGCAAAGAGCATCGGGCGCATGAAGTCCTTCCACGGCAACTTCGGCATGCTCGTGCGGGCCTGGACCTACATCCGCACCCTTGGCGAGGAGGGGCTGCGCGAAGTGAGCGAGATCGCGGTGTTGAACGCCAACTACGTGCGCGTGCGGCTGAAGGACATCTACCCGCAGGCCGTGGAGCGCATCTGTATGCACGAATCGGTGCTGAAGGGCCAGATCGCCGGGGCACCCAAGGACATCCGCACCCTGGACATCGCCAAGCGCCTGATCGACTACGGGTTCCACCCGCCAACGATCTACTTCCCGCTGATCGTGGCCGAGGCGCTGATGATCGAACCCACCGAGACCGAGGGCAAACGCACGCTGGACTCCTTCATCGATGCCATGCGTCAGATCGCCCGCGAGGCGGTGGAGACGCCCGAATTGCTGCACGCGGCCCCGACCACGGCCCCGGTACGGCGGCTCGACGAGGTGCGCGCCGCCCGTCAGCCCATCTTGCGCTATGACCGCGAGGCGATTGCACGGGTGCGCGCCGAGTAACAAAAACACACGCGGGCCGGTCGCAATGCGACCGGCCCGCGTGATTCCCCCCCGTAACTAGGCATCGGGGTTAAGCAGAAAGTTCATCGTATCGGCGAGGACGGCGGCCTGCACCGGCTCCTCAACGATAGCAATCGTCCAGTCGCTGGCGTAGGGCACCGACTGAAGGTGGATCATTGGCAGGGCGCTGGCAATCACAATCGGGATATTGGCCGTAGCATCGTCGGCGCGCAGCCGCTCGATCACCTGCTCCTCAGGTGTCTCAAGCGCAGGCAGGGCGATCACAAACAGGTTCGGCATCTCGGTAGGGACGTTCTCCGGCGAGGCCGTCGTCGTCGTGACCGAGTCCGTCGGCAGCAGTGCCGCCAGCCGCGCCCGGGTGTCCGCATTGCTGGCCACCACCACAACAGATGTAGGCATGGGTTCCCCCCCTCCTAGATCGCTCTCTCCGAGCACATTGTAGCATACCGATGCCCACCCGTACTACCGAACATCTCACCAGACAACCATCATGCGATTTGCGCACACTAGCTGATGCCTGGCTATTACTACAGTTGTAAATATCTTCGCAGAAAGGCTCCCGCCGATCACCCCCCCTAGCCCCCCCGCACGCGGGGGGGGAACAGTGCATTGGTTCCCC
>CAIRFY010000267.1 GCA_903877945.1 uncultured Oscillochloris sp.
CAGCCCTCACCCCCCAGTCCCCTCTCCCCGTGAGGGAGAGGGGCCGGAGGTGAGGGCTGAGCGGCGCTGAGGCCGCTTATTCGAACAGTATTGGTATTAAACCCGCCGCCAGGCGCGCCCGTCGCGAGCCATAAACTCGTCGGCGGAGGATGGCCCCCAGTCGCCGGCCTCGTAGTTGGGGAAGGGCTGGCGTGGCCCGGCGGCCCAGCCCTGGTGGATCGGCGTGATCAATGACCAACTGGTCTCAACCTCGTCGCGGCGGGTGAAGAGCGTGCTGTCGCCGAGCATACAGTCGAGCAGCAGGCGCTCGTATGCTTCGGGGGATGCCACGCCGAAGGTGGTGCCGTAGCGAAAGTCCATCGTCACCGGGCGGATCTGGCCCTGGCCAGGCACCTTCGAGCTAAACTTGAGGGTGATGCCCTCGTCGGGCTGGATCTTGATCGAGAGCACGTTCGGCTCGATATCGTTGGTCGGCGTGTCGTCAAACAGCAGGTGCGGCGCGGTCTTAAACTGCACGGCAATCTCGCTGACCCGGCGCGGCATGCGCTTGCCGGTACGCAGGTAGAAGGGCACGCCAGCCCAGCGCCAGTTATCGACATAGAGCTTGAGGGCCACGAAGGTCTCCGTCTGCGACTCGGGGTCGATGCCCTTGCCGGTACGGTAGCCTACCGCTGGGGTGCCGCCCATGTTACCGGGGCCATACTGGCCGCGCACGGTATACGTGGCCACATCGACAGGAGTGATCGGGCGCACCGCGCGCAGCACCTTCACCTTTTCGTCACGCACCGCGTTGGCGTCATAAGCCACCGGCGGCTCCATCGCGGTGAGGGTGAGCAGTTGCATCATATGGTTCTGGATCATGTCACGCATGGTGCCGCTCTTGTCGTAGTAGCCGCCGCGCTCCTCCGCGCCCACCGTCTCCGAGACGGTGATCTGCACGTGGTCGATCTGGCTGCGGTTCCAGATCGGCTCAAAGATCCCGTTAGCGAAACGGAAGACCATCAGGTTCTGCACCGTCTCCTTGCCCAGATAATGATCGATGCGGTAAACCTGGCTCTCATCGAAGACCGAGAGCACCTGGGTGTTGAGATCGCGGGCGCTCTCCAGGTCGTGGCCAAAGGGCTTCTCGATGATGATCCGCGTCCAGCCGCCGCTGGGCGACTGGGCCATGCCGTGGGCACCGAGTTGCTGAATGATCACCGGGTAGGACTCGGGCGGGGTGGCTAGGTAGAAGACCCGGTTGCCCCCCGTGCCGCGCTCGTGGTCGATGGCGTCGAGGCGCTCCTTGAGGCTGGCGTAGCCCTCGCTCTCGTCAAAACTGGCCTGGTGATAGAAGATCCCGTTGGCGAAACTGTCCCACAGCGGGTGTTCAGCCTTGCCGCTGCGCGAGTTCGCGTTCAGGCCATCGAGCAGAGTCTGACGAAAGAAGTCGTCGCTCCAGTCGCGGCGGGCAAAGCCGAGTACACTGAATCCGCCGGGGATGCGCCGCTCGCGGGCCAGATTGTAGAGGGCCGGCACCAGTTTGCGGCTGGTCAGGTCGCCGGTGGCCCCAAAGATCACCATCGTGCATGGCTCGGGCGTGCGGCCGAGGCGCAGCCCCGAGCGCAGCGGGTTCTCAAGGGTGTGGGGGTCAATCATAAATGTTGAATGTTGAATATTGAATGTTGAATGCCTGCATTCAACATTCAACATTCAACATTGATTATTCTGCCTTCTTCACCGCGTGTCCGCCGAACTGGTTGCGCAGGGCGGCCAGCACCTTCGCGCCGAAGCTGTCGTCCTGCCGCGAGCGGAAGCGGGTCTGGAGCGAGAGGGTGATGATCGGGGCGGGCACGTCGAGGTCAATCGCCTCCTGCACCGTCCAGCGGCCCTCGCCGCTGTCCTGCACGTAGCCACGGATCGCATCGAGATGGCCGTCGTCGGTGAAGGCGCGCTCGGCCAGTTCCAGCAGCCAGGAGCGCACCACGCTGCCCTGGTTCCAGAGGTGGCTGACCTTCTGTAGATCGAGGTTGTAGCGGCTCTTCTCTAGAATCTCGAAGCCCTCGGCGTATGCCTGCATCATGCCGTACTCGATGCCGTTGTGAATCATCTTCACGAAGTGGCCCGCGCCGTAGGGGCCGCAGTGCAGGTAGCCATCGGGCGGGGCCAGCGTCTTGAGGATCGGCTCGATATGGGTAAAGGTCTCCGGCTCGCCACCGACCATCGTGCAGTAGCCAACCTGGAGACCCCAGATGCCGCCGCTGACCCCGGCGTCCATAAAGTGCAGGCCCTTAGCGGCGAGCTGTTCGCCGTGGGCGATGCTGACCTTATAATTGTTGTTGGCACCATCAACGAGGATGTCGCCCTTATCGAGCAGCGGGACGACGGCGTCGATATATTCATCGGTGGCGGTGCCAGCGGGGAGCATCAGCCAGACGATGCGCGGGGACTGAAGCGACTGTACCAGTTCCTCGATCGAGGTGGCGGCAACGCCCCCGTGCTCATTCGCCAGATCCACAGCCTTCTCGACGGTGCGGTTATACACAACCACGCGGTGCCCGCCCTGGAGCAGGCGGATGGCCATGTTCGCGCCCATGCGACCGAGTCCGATCAAGCCGAGTTCCATAGTTGACCTTTCGTAACTAGCGATGTCTGCGTGCATTATACTCCCGGTGGGGTGTCAGGCAAGGCAGATTCGCATCACAAACGACAGATGGTGGTGCGCCCCTTCTCATGGGGGCGGCCAGTCGGTCTGGTAGTGTACGCGAAATCTTTACCTTTTGGTTATCGCCTGAGACAAGGTTTCACGTGCCAGGTTTCAGCTTTACAGTGTGGCGATGAGGCGAGGATGCGAGGATGCGAGGATGCGACGAGGCGACGAGGCGACGAGGCGATGCTCTCGCATCCTTGCGTCCTCGCGTCTCCGCCACACTGTAAAGCTGTTCTGAACCATGTCTGACAACAAAGTCGATGCTATGCTCGATAGTGTACGCGAATTTGGATCGCGAAAGACGCGGACACGAAGGGCGCGAATGAGGAGTCCACTGTGTCAGTAAACCACCCCCACCTAAAGGAGGGGGCTTTGCTCTGGCGCGACAGGCGAACCTGCCTCCGAGCAGTACGGCACGTTTACGGGTGCCCTGCCGGAAATGTTCCCGGCAGCGATCACATCTGCGTGGCCAGCGA
>CAIRFY010000268.1 GCA_903877945.1 uncultured Oscillochloris sp.
CCCGCTTGCGGGGGGGGACAATGCATTGGTTGGTTCCCCCCCGCTTGCGGGGGGGGACAATGCATTGGTTGGTTCCCCCCCGCTTGCGGGGGGGGACAATGCATTGGTTGGTTCCCCCCCCGCTTGCGGGGGGGCTAGGGGGGGTGATCGGCGGGAGCCTTTCTGCGAAGATATTTACAACTGTAGTAGTAGTAGGCAGGTTGCAAAAGGGTGTCCCGTATGGCACGATACGGGTGACAGTCACAAAATCACCGATAGGATTCCTCATAATGGACGACATTGATCAGGCGATTGCCGAACTTATGCCACAAGAGCGACGTGGGAAGATGCTGGCCGGGCTACTGTTCGGTACACTGGTCGGCGCGGCGACAGCGGCCTTCCTCACGTCGCCGAGCGGCGATACCACCCGCGAGTCGCTGCGCGAGCGCGGCCTTGAGCTAAAAGATCGCGCCGCCGATCTGCTGCGCACCTGGCGTTCGCCGCTGTAGATTGCAGATGTGAGATGACCGCTGCGTGGCGGATCGGCCCTCACCCCCTGCCCCTCTCCCTCACGGGGAGAGGGGGCTGGGGGGTGAGGGCTGAGCGGCGATCACACGACTTTGCACCAGCCCTGGCGTATCTGTCGGCACCCTGTTCATGAGCAGTCAGGCTCGGTTATACTGTGTGAGCATCCTTAAGTCAGACAGTCACAACGGAGAAACAAACACGCCATGGAGGAAGACTTTCGCCGCCGCCTAATCAAAGGCGCCTTAAACCTTATCTTTAGCCTGGCAGCCACCTGGCTGGCTACCTACATCACCAACAAGATCCTCGGCGAGCCTGAGGAAACCAAACTGCTCGGGTAAAATCGCCCCTGTCACGACACCGGCTTGCTGCGCAGGCGGGCCACCGTCTCCAGCAGGGCGCGCTGGCAACGCTGCGGTGGTAGCCCGCGCATGATCAGTTCCATATCGTCAACGACCATCTCGCCCATGCCGGTCCAGATCTCGGGGATGTTACCGGCGCGGTGGGCCGAGAGTACGGTGTTCGGGGTGTTGCGCACCCGATGGTTCGCGGGGATCGGCTCTTCAGGGTAGACATCGATTGCGGCGCGGATGTGTCCGACGGCGGCGGCATCCAGCAGCGCATCGAAGTCTACCACGCCGGCCCGGCTGATCAGCGCGACGACCGAACCCTTGGCCATGGACGCGAAGTGGCGTGCGCCGATCTGTCCCTGATTCTCGGTGGTCGTCGCCGCCAGAATGAACAGCACCTTCGACCACGAGAACAGGCCGTCGAGGTCAACCGGCTTTACGCCCATGCCACGCAGCACGCTCGGGTGGATCCACGGGTCGTGGACAAGGATGTCGTCGGAGAAGGGCCGCAGCAGCGGGAGCAGCGCCCGCCCGAGGTTGCCACAGCCGAGCAGTCCCATCGTCTTGCCGCTGAGCAGAAATGAGTCGTAGTTGTCTCCCACGCCGTAGAGCGACTCGTCGCCGCGCCGGATGGCGGCGTCGGCGTCGACGATCCGGCGTGCGGCGGCCAGTGCCAGCCCCAGGGCCATCTCGGCGACGGGCTGGGCGAACACCGGGCCGGTCGAGATCACGTAGATATTGCGGCGGTGACATTCCTCGTAGTCGATGTTCGGCAGGAAGTTGCTCTCGACGTTGGCGATCAGGCGCAGGTGCGGCGCACGGTCGAGCCGCTCTTTCGGCATGGCCGTCTGGCCGATGATCGCAACGGCGTTGGGCAGATGCTCCTCGATCATGGCTTCAGAGGCTGGCGTGCCCTCGTGCCAGATTACGCGGCCTAACTGCTCAAGCCGCTCCCTGGCCGTCGGGCTGAGGATAAGATCCAGCGGGCGTGGGTACGGATCCATGAGGATAACGGGTTCTACGGTTGACACAGGCTTGCTCCTCTTTCGCTGTACTCGCCGGTGAGAGGCTTCAGCCCCCCGGCGGCGGCGCTGCACAAACATGACGCAGCCCTGGAGGCCGATAACCCTGCTCCTGTTTGTGCCAATGACGATCTACCTGATCGTGGTCATGGTCTGGCACGCCCAGGGCACCAACCCGATCACCGGCGACGAGCCACACTACCTGCTGGTCGCCGACTCCCTGCTGCGCGACGGCGACTTGGCGGTGCTGAACAACTACCGGATCGACACGCCGGTGGCGCGGGAGTTGCCGGGGAGCGCGGCCCCCGCCGACACACACACGCAAAACGGACACAGCATCCACGGCGTTGGACTGCCCCTGCTGCTGCTGCCCGCCTACGCCCTGGGCGGCGTGCTGGGGGCCAAGCTGTGGCTGGCCCTGCTCGTTGGGTTGACCCCGCTGGCCGTCTACCGCACCGCACGGGCTATCGTGCCAGGTACCGGGTGGCCCGTCGCCATCGCCGTACTAATCGGGCTAGGGCAGCCCTTCGTCAGCGCCGCCGGCCAGATCTACCCCGACCTGATCGCCGGGCTGATCATGTTCTGGCTGCTGGGGGCGATGGCAGACCCCCACCCCCCGGCCCGCTCTCCCTCACGCGGTTTAGGGGGAGCCGGACAGCGTTGGATCGACGGACTCCTGCTGGCATCCTTGCCTTGGCTGCATATCAAGTTCATTCTGCCCGCCGTCATCATCTGCTTGGCGTATGCTCAATCCGGTGTAAGTCATGGTTCAACCCAGCCTGACAGTCTTGCGACGAAACGACGACGCGGTGAGGCGATACTCTCAAAGAACGCTCCTACCGCCGTAATAACTGACAGTCTTGCGACGAAACGACGACGCGGTGAGGCGCTCCGTGTTTCTTCATCGCCTCATCGCCTCGTCGCCTCATCGCAAAACTGTAAAGCTGAATGTGCCCATTTTGAAACATGCCTAATGCAGCGTAATCGTCACTTTACACCAACGATCCTGTCCATCTCGCTCATCAGCCTCGGCCTCTACAACTGGCGAGCTTTCGGGGCCATCCTCGGCCCGTACCAGCCGGGAGACGCGACGGTACTGCCTACGCAGATCGGGATGATCTTTTTGGGGCTGCATATCGACCGCATGCAAGGGCTGTTCGTCCAGGCTCCGCTGCTCCTGCTCGGCGTCTTCGGGCTGGCCTTCTTTATCGCTGAGCAACGGCAGCTGGCGATCATCACCGGACTAGTCTACCTCGCCGTGATGCTGCCCCACGCCGCGCACACCAACTGGTACGGCGGCACCTCGTTCGCCGGGCGGTTCTTCTGGTCTACGGCGCTGCTGTGGTGCTTCCCGCTACTCTACGCTGTACGTCATCTCCAGACGTGCGCCAGATTACGCTTGCGCCTGGGGTTGCTGATGGCTGTGCCCGTACAGGTTATCTTCCTCACCAAAGTACTCATCCCGAACAGCTACACCTACAACTCGACCGTGCGCGGCGCGGCGAGTTGGCTAGAGAGCAACCCCTACAGCGACTTTTTCGACCTCCCGGCGAGTCAGCGGGCGCAGTTTCTGCCCTCATTCCGTGATGTTGACAGCTATCTGCAATCCCCGACAAACTGGGTCTACATCAGCCTGCTCGGCTGCGTGGCAGGCGCAGGGTACTGCGCCCTGCGGCGGCGCGTGCGCTAGTTAGCTCCGTATGTTTTTGGGGAAAGACAATCCCTCTTCCGCGCCCCTCCCGTCACACCATCATGTGCCAGATCGCGTAAATCGTGTAACCAGCCCCGGCCAGCATCAGCGTGGCCAGGTAAGCCATCACCCGGCGCGGGTCGCCTAGCAGGCAGTCCGAGGTGCTAAGCCCAGCCCGCCAAGCCCGCCAGTACTTGCGCAGGGCCAGCCCAGCAAAGAAGGTGATCGCCAGGGCTGGCGAAACCACCCAGGCGATCAGGCAGACGGTAGTGTAGATGCAGTAGGGCAGCGGATCCTTCACGCGGGCGGGAGCGGGCGGCGGCGGCGGATTGGTTGATCGGAAGGACTGGGCTTCACGGGCGTTGCGGGCCGCCTCGTTCGGGTCGTAGGTACTCATCGCATAATCCCCACGAATCCGCAGGGGCGGCTCGTGAGCCGCCCCTACTGGCTCACTCCATCACTAAGCTACAGCTCATCTTTGATCCGGGCGACCATCTGGCGCACGGCGAAACGTGCGCGGCCCAGGCTAGAGTCAGGGCGCACACCGAGTACCGCATAGTAGCCAGGAGTGATCATGCCAGCCAGGTAAGTCAGATCCTCCGTCTCAATCGTCAGGTCGAGCACATACCCGGAGCCGATGCGATCCGAGGCAGCCGAGGCGACCGAGGCGATAGTACCCAACTCAAGCTCTGCCAACTCAACGTCAAGGTGCGCGCCGCCGCCAGCGAAGGCCATCTCCACACTCAGCCCATCGGTGCCAATCACGCCCGCGAAGAGGGCGCCCGAGATCTTGTCGATCGCCTCATTGATGATGTCGGTCATACTCATCGGGGGGAGTCCTTAGTCTACAGCTCGCGCCGACCTTCCATGGCGGAGCTCAGCGTATCCGGGTCGGCCCACTCCAGGTCGCCGCCCGTGGGCAGGCCACGCGCAGGGCGCGTCACCCGCACCCCGAGGGGCGCCAAATCTCTCAGCAGCAAAAAGGCGGTTGCCTCACCCTCGGTGTTCGGGTTCATGGCCAGAATGATCTCGTCCACCGGCTCACCCCGCACACGGGCCAGCAACTGGTCAATCTTCAGATCCTCGCGATAGATCCCCTCTAGCGGCGCGATGTGGCCGTGCAACACGTGGTAGAGCCCGCGATAGGCTCCGGTACGTTCGATTGCCAGCACGTCCAGAGGTTCCTCCACCACACAAATCTTGCTCTGGTCACGGCTGTGGCTCTGGCAGATCAGGCACAGATCACCCACGGTGATATTGAAACAGCGCGTACAAAACGTCACCTGCTCCTTCACCTCTAGGATGGCCTGGGCCAAGGCGCGGGCCTGCCCCCCCTCCGCCCGCAGCAGGAAGAAGGTCAGCCGCGAGGCCGTCTTCGGGCCGATGCCGGGGAGTTTGCCCAACTCCTCGATCAGCCGCGCCACCGGCTCGACGATAATTCCGCTGTCGCCACGTAATGCCATGTCAATTCAAAATTCAAAATGCAAAATGCAAAATGTGACAGAACCGGATTATAGCAATCTTAGACAAGGTTCTCGGATACTTTACAGTTCTACCCCCCCTAGCCCCCCCGCGTGCGGGGGGAACCCAATGCGTTGTCCCCCCCCGCGTGCGGGGGGAACCCAATGCGTTGTCCCCCCCCGCGTGCGGGGGGAACCCAATGCGTTGTCCCCATGCGCATCAAGCTTCTTTTGCCTCGGTCGTCAGGGCGAGCAAAAGCTGGTAGGTGTTTGGGCGCTTGTTGCGCGGGTTGATGCGTGCGG
>CAIRFY010000269.1 GCA_903877945.1 uncultured Oscillochloris sp.
CGCGTGAAGCGGCGCAGGGCGGTGATACATGTGTACGTGTAGGGGATCGTCCCTATCGTGCAGAAGGCACGAAGCCGGTTCTCCGGTGGATACTGTTTTACGCACGTGAGCACCTGAACCGTGCAGGTTCCGCCGGGGAATCCTCCGGCGGGTAAAAGGGTGAAGGTCGTAGGCGTTGGCCTCTGCACCCGCTGCCGGGTTCGCCCGGCAGGGCACCCGTAAACGTGCCGTACTGCTCGGATGCCGACTCGTCGGTAGCGCCAGAGCAAAGCCCCCGCCTTTAGGCGGGTGGTGGTTTACTAGGTAGGATCTCCTCGGCGGGCCTTGTCCCGTCAACTATTTTAACGCACGGTGGCGTAACCTTCAAGGGGCAGGAGGCGGGATTGCAGGAGGTAGGGGGCAGGGGGCAGGGGGACTACTGCTCACTGCTCACTGCCTCCTGCCTCCTGCCTCCTGCCTCCTGCCTCCTGTTCACTGCTTATAACAAACCTAAACGGGTTGTGACATTGCAAAATTGCTCGCGACTGAAGTCGCGCCTGCGGAGCCTTCGGCTGGGTGTCGGCCTCCGCCGACGCCGGAGCCGTCCGCGTAGGAGGTCGGTCGGCCAGCGGCCTCTGTGCTGCGACGTCAGTCGCGAGCGATTTTGTAACCGCCGGGAGCTTCAACCTCTGGCTTCGCAACCCGGATAGGATCACCATAGAGTACACAGTTGGACAAGACGCTACCCCACATGTGAGGTGGGGCGCAACGGTCGTCGTAGCTTGCGCTTAGAGCGGGCCGGTCGCCAGGAGTGGGTATACAACGGGGCCACCACTGCGTGGGTCGGTACGACCGTCGTGAGGATTGGCTCTGGATCAAAGGGCTGCGCGCAGACCCGATTGCGCCCCGCATGCTTTGCCTGGTAGAGCATGCGATCAGCGCGCTCAAGCAGTTGGTCAAGGGTTTGGGGCAGGTCGGGGAGGCACTCGGTCACCCCTGCGCTTATCGTCACACGAATGTGATGCAGGGACGTGGGAACGCTGGTCGTGGCAATGTGCTGGCGCAAGCCTTCAATCTGAACCCACGCCCGTTCGCTGGTGTTTCCGGGTAGCATCACGGCAAACTCTTCGCCGCCAATACGACCGAGCAGCGCTTCCGCTGGCAAGTGCTCACGACATTGCACTGCAATCCAGGTAAGCACGTGATCCCCAACGGCGTGGCCGTAAGATCGAGACAAGGTTGGGGATCTGCCCTCGGGCGAGGACAAGGACGCAGCCGATGGCAAAGGCCGTGTTGCCAAGCGCCCAGCGATTGAGGCCGGGATAGCGTGGGGCGATCCGGTAGATAAAGATCATCACCGCCGCATTGATCAGACTGGAAAGGGCGGTAAGCACGAGGATGGTACGAATGTCAAGGAGTGGCATGCCGACCTCCCGACTGGTATGGGCGCTCTGCGAACGGGTCGGCTTAGGCGCACACGAGTAGGGATATTATAAACGAACTCCCATCTGGTTGATAGAGGCTGCGTAGTAGGTCAGGCCACGCTAGAGCAATCCTACGCGGGTTGTGAATCCGGGAGGCTGAAGCATCCGGCTCTGTGGGGGTACGAAGCCTGCCTTCGCAGGCTCATCAAGGCCGCGTAGGCGGCCTTTGCACCCGTAGAGCCTGCGGCTTCAGCCGCCGGGCAACCTTCACAACCCCGATAGGATTGCTATACTGCCTCCTGCTCACTGCTTCCCACGTTGCCGCCAGGCGTTATACAGGGCGATGCTGCCCGCCACCGAGGCGTTGAGCGAGGCGATCTGTCCAGCCATCGGCAGGCGCACCAGGAAGTCGCAGCGCTCGCGCACCAGGCGGGCCAGGCCCGGCCCCTCGGCACCGACGACCAGGGCCAGGGGCAGGTTCAGGTCGGCACTATCGAGATCCTGGGCCTGCTCGTCGTCCTCCAGGCCCACCACCCACACGCCCTGTTTCTGGAGAGTGGCAATCGTCTGGGAGAGGTTGGTCACCAGCACGATCTTCAGGTGTTCGGTGGCCCCGCTCGACGCATTCACCACCGCCGGGGTAATCTCAGCGGCGCGGCGACCGGGCAAGGCCACGCCGTGGACTCCGACCACCTCGGCGGTGCGCAGCAGCGTGCCGATATTCTGCGGATCCTGGAGGTGGTCGAGCAGCAGCAGCAGAGGCGGCTCGCCGCGCTCGGTCGCCAGGGCCAGACACTCGTCCAGTTCCACGTAGGGGTACTCGCCGGTGTCGAGCATCACCCCCTGATGGTTTGCATCGCGCAGTTGCTTATCAAGAAGCTGGCGCTCGACACGCTGAATGGTCATGCCTGCCAGTTCGGCCATTTTAACAATCTCGGCGATCACGCCTGTCTCTTGAACGCCGTTGGAGATCACGAGGCGATGCATGGTGCGGCGGCCCGCCCGGATGGCTTCGCGCACGGCGTTACGACCGTATAACTGTTCGCTCATAGTGTCCCTTATATAGACCCAGAAGGGCGGCTCGCGAGCCGCCCCTCCGGGTCGTTGTCACAGCCCCAAGGCATCCTTGATCCGACCAAGGAAGCCCTCATCGCGGGAGCTTTGATCCTCCGGGTCGAAGGTGTGCGCAAGCTCGGTGAAGAGCTTCCGCTGGTGTTCCGTCAGCTTCGCGGGCACCATCACCCGGCTGATCACGATCTGGTCGCCGCGACCGTTCTGGCGCAGGAAGGGCACCCCTCTGCTGCGCAGCTTAAAGGTCTGCCCGGTCTGCGTGCCAGGCGGGATGCGCAGTTTCTCGGTGCCATCGAGGGTGGGCACCTCCAGATCCTCGCCGAGGGCAGCCTGAGCCACATTCAGCTTCAGTTCCAGGATAATATCGTTGCCATCGCGCAGAAAGACCGCGTGCTGCTGCACATCGAGGGCAACATAGAGATTGCCGAAGGAGCCGCCCCTAGGGCCGGACTCGCCTTCGCCGCTGATACGGATCTGCTGATTGCTATCCACACCGGCGGGCACCTTCACCATCAGGCGGTGGATCTGGCGCACCCGGCCCTCGCCGCGACACTCGCGGCAGGGGATGGGGATCACCGAGCCGCTGCCCCCGCAGGAGTCGCAGGTAGTCACCGTCACCATATTGAAGAGCGGGGCGCGCTGGCGCACCTCGCCGCTACCAGCACACTTAGGGCAGCGCACCGGGTCGGTGCCGGGCTCAGCGCCGCTACCCTTGCAGCTTGGGCAGCCCTCAAGGCGGCGGAACTCGATCTCTTTCTCGCAACCGAAGACCGCTTCCTCAAACGACAGGCGCAGATTAAAGCGCAGGTCAGCGCCGCGCTGGGGGCCGCGCTGGGAGCGCTGGCCGCCACCACCGGCGGCCGCCCCGCCGAAGAAAGCGTCGAAGATCGTACTGAAGGCATCCCCACCGCCGAACGGGTCGTACCCCGCGCTGCCGCCACCAGGCGCACTGTGGCCGAAGCGGTCGTACATCGCCCGCTTCTGCTCATCAGACAGCACCTCGTACGCCTCGTTGATCTCCTTAAATTTGGACTCGGCGCTGTCCTCTTTATTCACATCGGGGTGGTACTGGCGAGCCAGGCGGCGGTACGCCTTCTTGATCTCATCTGGCGACGCCCCCCGGCTCACCCCGAGCACCTCGTAGTAGTCACGCTTCGCGCCCGTTGTCATACGTCTACTCCGCCTTATACTCGCCGTCCACCACATCATCGATCTGGCTATCGGCGGCGTTCTGGATGGACTGGCCCGCCTTCTGCATCACCACGGAGAGCTCGGCGGTGCGGTTGCGGATCTCCTCAACGTCCTCGCTCGCGAGTGCGCCGCGCAGGGCAGTGATCTTATCCTCGACCTCGGTGCGCGTCAAGCCATCCAGCTTACTGCCCGTCTCGCGCAGCGCCTTTTCAGCAGAATAGAGCATGCTGTCGGCACCATTACGCACGTGGATCAGCTCGCGCCGCTGCTGGTCTTCCTCGGCGTGCAGCTCAGCATCCTTCACCATCTGCGCGATCTCCGCCTCGCTCAGACCCGACGACGCGGTGATGGTAATGCGCTGCTCCTTCTCGGTGGCCTTATCAGTGGCGGTCACGTTCACGATTCCGTTAGCATCAATATCGAACGTCACTTCGATCTGAGGCAGACCACGGGGCATAAACGGGATACCGGCCAGTTCAAACTTGCCCAGGCTCTTGTTAAAGCGTGCCTCGGCGCGCTCACCCTGGAGGACGTGGATCTCCACGCTGCTCTGGTTGTCGCTGGCAGTAGAGAAGACCTGGCCCTTGCGGGTGGGGATGGTCGTATTGCGCTCGATCAGCGGAGTCATCACGCCGCCCAAGGTTTCGATGCCCAGGGTCAGAGGAGTCACGTCGAGGAGCAGCACGTCCTTAACCTCGCCGCCGAGGACGCCAGCCTGCACAGCGGCACCCACCGCCACCACCTCATCGGGGTTGACCGTGCGGTTGGGCTCTTTACCAAAGAACTTACGCACCGCCTCCTGCACGGCGGGCATGCGCGTCTGGCCGCCCACCAGGATAACCTCATCAATCTGGCTGGGCTTCACATCGGCGTCCTTGAGCGCCTGGCGCACTGGCCCCATACAGCGCTCAATCAGATCGCCCGTGATCTGATCCAGCTTAGCCCTGGTCAGGGTATAGCTCATATGCTTGGGGCCGCTGGAGTCCGCAGTGATGAAGGGCAGGTTCAATTCGGTCTGCATCACGGTCGAGAGCTCCATCTTGGCTTTTTCGGCGGCCTCCTTGAGACGTTGGAGAGCCATGCGGTCGGAGCGCAGGTCGATCCCGTGTTCCTTCTGGAACTCCGTGCCAAGCCAGTCAATGATGCGCTGGTCGAAGTCATCGCCGCCGAGGTGCGTATCGCCACTGGTGGACTTCACCTCAACCACGCCCTCGCTCAGTTCCAGCACCGACACATCGAACGTGCCGCCGCCGAGGTCGTAGACCACCACCAGTTCATCCTTGCCCTTTTTATCGAGGCCATAGGCCAGCGCGCTGGCGGTCGGCTCGTTGACAATACGCAGCACCTCCAGCCCGGCGATCTTACCGGCGTCCTTGGTGGCCTGACGTTGGCTATCATTGAAGTAGGCGGGCACCGTAATCACCGCCTGCGTAACCGGCTCGCCCAGATACGCCTCGGCGTCAGCCTTGAGCTTCTGGAGGATCATCGCCGAAACCTCGGGCGGGGCGTAATCGCGGTCGCCCATCATCACACGCACATCGCCGTTAGTCGCACCAACGAGCTTATAAGGCACCAGATCGCGGTCGCGCTGCACCGTGGCGTCGGCAAATTTACGACCAATAAAGCGCTTCACCGAGAAAATCGTATTTTCGGGGTTTGTGACAGCCTGGCGGCGGGCGACCTGGCCGACCATACGCTCGCCGGACTTATTTATCGCCACGACCGACGGCGTCAGACGGGCGCCCTCAGCGTTAGGGATCACCACCGTCTCACCGCCCTCAACAACTGCGACCACAGAATTGGTTGTGCCAAGATCGATACCAATAACTTTAGGCATGCTGTCATTTCTCCTGACACGGTGACAAGGTTCCTGACACGGTGACAAGGTTCCTGACACGGTGACAAGGTTCCTGACACGGTGACAAGGTGACAAGGACGACTCTCACCCTGTCACCCTGTCACCCTGTCA
>CAIRFY010000270.1 GCA_903877945.1 uncultured Oscillochloris sp.
AGTGCTGGCGATATGGTGGGCGCTTCGGTGTCTCCCCTAGGCCGCCTGCTCAGCAAACTGCAAATGGTAGAGCCGGTGGTAGAATCCGCCCTGTGCCAGCAGCGCCTCGTGGCTGCCGTCCTCCACCACCGTGCCCTGGTGCAGCACAATGATCCGGTCTACGTGGCGGATCGTGCTCAGGCGGTGGGCGATCACAATGCTCGTGCGTCCGTGCAGCATACGGGTCAGCGCGTCCTGGATCAGCGCCTCGGTGGCCGTGTCCACGCTGCTGGTGGCCTCGTCCAGAATGAGCAGCACCTCAGGGTTAAAGGCCAGGGCGCGGGCAAAGGCCAGCAGTTGGCGCTGGCCGACCGACAGGTTCGAGCCGCGCTCGCGCACCTCATGGTCGTAGCCGCCCGGCAGCCGCTCGATAAACACCGAGGCGTTCACGAGCTTGGCCGCCCAGCGCATGCGCTCGTCGCTGATCTCGTGGCTGTGCAGCCGGATGTTGCTGGCGATTGTCCCCGAGAAGCAGACCGGATCCTGCGGCACGGCCGCCACGTGCCGCCGCAGATCGCCCTGGGCCAAATTGCGGATGTCCACCCCGTCAAGGAAGATTCCGCCCTGCTGCACGTCGTAGAAGCGGGCCAGCAGGCCCACCGTCGAGCTCTTGCCCGCCCCGGTGGCCCCCACGATTGCCACCGACTGGCCCGCCGGGATGCGGATGCTGATCCCCTTCAGCACTGGCTCATCCGGGTTATAGCCAAACACCACATTGCGGAACTCGATCTCGCCGCGCACCGGGCTAGGCAAGGCCACCGGCTGCTCAGGGTCGCGCACATCCTCGGGCGTGTCCAGCACCCCGAAGATGCGCTCGGCAGAGGCCATGGCCGCCTGGAGGATGGTGTAGCGCTCGGCCAGGTTGCGGATGGGCTGGAAGGCTCGCTCGGTATACTGCACGAAGGCCGCCAGCATACCCAGCGAGGCCCAGCCCGCCAGCACGCCCTGCCCGCCGCCGTAGAGTACCGCCGCCGTGCCCACAGCGGCCATCAGCCCCACCGACGGGAAGAACAGGGCGAAGATCAGGATCGAGCGCACGTTGGCCTGTAGGTACGCCTCGCTCAGTTCAGCGAAGTGAGCCTGACTGACCGCCTCGCGGTTGAAGAGTTGCGTTACCAGCACCCCGCCGATCTGCTCGTTCAGGTAGGCGTTGATCTTCGCCAGACGCTGCCGCACCACCCGGTAGGTGCTGCGCATAAAGCGCTGGTAGACTGCCACGATGACCGTCATCACCGGCAGTGTGGCGATGCTGATCAAGGCCAGCCGCCAGTTGAGCGCCAGCATAATCGTGATGATGCCAATCAGCGTGACCGTGTCGGCCACGATGGGTACCAGCCCTTGGGTCAGGAACTCGTTCAGCGCATCGACGTCATTCGTAATCCGGGTGAGCAGCCGACCCACCGGGTTGCGGTCGAAGAAACTCAAGCTCATGCGTTGGATGTGCCGGAAGATTGCTGTACGCATATCCTGCATCACCTGCTGGCCGACGCTGTTCATCACGTAGTTGTGGCTGTAGCGCAGGGCGAAGTTAGCGCCCAGCATGCCCGCGAAGATCGCGAAGATCGGCCACAGGCCATCCAGGTGCCGCGCCGAGATTGGCCCGTCAATCGCCTGCTGCACCAGCAGCGGCGGGGCCAGGTCGGTCAGGGCCGCACCTAGCAGCATGGCCACGGCGACGGACAGCCGCTGCCAGTAGGGCACGACAAACACCGCCAGTCGGCGTACCAGCCGCCCGTCGTATGCCTTACCCAGAATCTCGTCGTTGTCGAAGCCTTGGGACATATGGCCTCCCTGTCGGAAATGCAAAATGCAAAATGCAAAATGCAAAAAAGCGACTCCGATTTTGCATTACTCAGACATCTCCGACACCAGCAGCTCACGCCGGTACATTGCGGCGTAGCGCCCGCCGAGCCGCAGCAGCTCCTGGTGGTTGCCGCGCTCGACGATCCTCCCGCCCTCCAGCAGGATGATCTGGTTCGCGTCCTTTACCGTAGCAATGCGCTGGGCAATGATGATACTGGTGCGCCCGCGCATTACGTCGCGCAGGCCCGCCAATATCTGCGCTGCCGTGTGCGTATCCACGCTGCTCATCGCATCGTCCAGGATAAGTACCGCCGGATTGCGCATCACCGCACGGGCAATCGCCACCCGCTGCTTCTGTCCGCCCGAGAGCGTCACCCCGCGCTCGCCCACCATCGTCTCCATCCCGTCGGGGAACTGTGCCAGGTCGTTGCTCAGTCGCGAGATCGCCACGGCGTGATCGAGCAGGCGATCATCCCCGGCACCTGCGGCGTCGCCCGCGCCGAAGGCCACATTCTCGCGTAGCGGCACGCTAAATAGGAAAGTCTCCTGGGGCACATAGGCGATGGCCCGGCGCAGGTCGGCCAGATCCACGTCGCGCACATCGACTCCGTCGAACAGCACCTCGCCCGCGTCAGTGTCGCGTACTCGGCCCAGCAGGTGAACAAGCGTCGTCTTGCCCGACCCGGTGGCCCCCACAATTGCCAGGGAGGTACCGGCGGGCACGCGGAAGGAGATCTCCTCCAGGAGCCACTCGGATGGCTGGTGGGCCACACCTATCAGGCGCTCGTCAGCCGTCGCGTGGTGATCGTCAGCCGTCGCCTCGTAGCGTATCCCCACCCCACGGAACTCAACATCGCCGTGTGGCTGGGGCATTGGCTGGGCGGTGGGGCGGCTGGCGATCTCAGGCTCGCGGCGCAAGACTTCGATCAGGCGGCCCATCGATGCGGCCGCCTGTTGGTAGAGACTGACCATCCAGCCGAGCATGATCATCGGGAAGGTAAGCAAGCCCAGGTAGGCGTTAAACTGCACGAGCTCGCCAATCGTCAGGCTACCGGCGGCCACCAGACGTCCGCCCACCAGTAGCACCAGAGCCGCCACCGTGCCCAGGGCCAGGGACATACTTGGCCAGAGCGCCCCACTCAGCAGCACGTAGCGCAGGTTCAACTGGCGGTAGCGCGCATTATCCTCGGCGAACACCGCGATCTCGGCCTGCTCTTGGGCGTATGCCTTGATTGTGCGAATGCCGCTGAAATTCTCCTGGGCGCGTGTCGAGATGTTGCCGAACTGATCCTGCACGCTCGTAAAGATCCGGCGCATGCGCCCGCCCACCACCACAAAGACGATGGTGGAGACGGGCATAAGGAGCAACACCACCAGCGCCAGACTGACATTGATCGACAACATCAGGGCCGCCGCCGCGATAAAAGTCAGGACTGCCGTGGCCGTACCGTTCAGCCCGGCCCCAAGGAACTGGCGCACCGCGCTCAGGTCGTTTGTGGCGCGAGCCATCAGGTCGCCCGTGTGGTTATGTCCGAAGAAGCCTTGGTCGAGGCTCAGGTAGCGTTTGAACAGAGCGTCCCGCAGATCGTACTCAATCCTGTAGGCCGCGCCGGCAAACAGCATGCGCTGGATGAACTTGAAGGCACCGTCAACCAGCGCGACCACGACGATCAGCCCGCCAAACCTGAGCAGTCGCGGCATTTGCACGCCACCGATGCTGATCTCGTCTACGGCGAGGCGCAGCAGGTAGGGGCCGATGGCGCTCACACTCGCGCCCACGGCAGCGCAGAGGAGCCCAATGATCAGCATAACGCGGTAGCGCGCCAGAGAAGGCAGCAGGTGGCGTAAATGGGACATAAGCTCATGCTCCGTCACACACGTGGGGTCTGGCACCGGATGTGAACACCGAAGGCACCCGACGGGGCGCAGGGGGCAGTATAGCATTGGTGTGTGGCCTTGTAGTCGCTCTGGCGGCGGAAGGCGAGGGGCGAGGATGATGGTCATCCGCCGTGAAAAGTGTTTAAAAGCAAACGATTGACAAATTTTGTTGACTCCTATATAATTTGCAACAACATAAGACGTTTGATCCTCAATACTTCGTTCGTTCATAGCCGTCCACCCAAATGGGCGGTCTGGGACGCAGATAGCAGCCAGGCGCGCTGGCCGTACCTGGTATTCGCCTTGGACTAAGGTCTTGTAGCAAGTGGAGGTTCGCCCATGCGCGACGACGACGATCTGGTACCAACCCGCTGGCGCTCGCTGTTCAACAACCAGGACTGGCTGATGCACGACATCATGGTCAAGACGTTCTGGGCCTTCGGTGTAATCGCGGCTGTTGCTCACCTTGCCGTATGGCTCTGGCGTCCTTGGCTGAACGCCGGTATCTAAGTCGTGGGTGGCATGTGCGGTATGAGCAGCCCACACTCTGCTCTGTCGACATGTCCTCGATAGAAATGTCTAGGAGGGTCTGCTATGCCCCCTCGCAGTCCGGTTCGCACAAACATCGTGATCTTCACGATCCTCGGCTTTGTGGTCGCCCTGCTGATTCACTTCGTCGTACTCAGTTCGGTGCGCTACAACTGGTTTGATAGCTTGACGCCTCAGGGTCTGCCCGGTGCCTCGATCATGGTTATGCTGGCCTACCTCGGCTTTTAGCGGAGCAGACAGCCACGTGCCGGCGCTGTCGCCGACAGATGAGTAGACAGAACAACAACCGCCGGCAGGCCATCTGCTGGCGGTTGTTGCCTATCAGGGTGGCTGTACAGAGTCAATTTTGCACATAAGAACAAAATTTGACCTTGTAAAGCGTCTCGTGTATACTTGGGCGGTACCGCCCTGCCTTCAAGGCGCTCCACGCCAGCATGTCACTCCACCCGCCTTTGACGGGGGGCAGGTGACTCACCGTACCACCTGCGGATGTATGTCGGAGCCGGCTCCGCAGTGCGCGGCATCACCGGGCTGCTGACCTGGAGTTGAGGAGACTCCCATGCAATCGTCGACTCGGCCAAACGATCGACAGACGGCGATTTTTGTCTCGGTGGCCGTGGGCATTTTTGTAGCCGTGGTTACCACCGCGACCTTCTACTGGGTCTATGACCTAGCCCTCGGCAAAGAGCGCGCCGCTGCCACCATTGTCGCAAAGGCGGTCTGGAGCCCCAGTGACGGTGCCAAGGTGATCACTGGAGCTCAGCCAAACGTCCCGACCGATGGGCGCGCACCCTGGCTCGGTAAGGATGCCTGGATTGCAGGCGTTCAGGCTGGGCAGGGCTGGGTTACCATTAACCCGAACCCGGTCAATGTCCAAGTACTCGTGGGTATGAACTCGGCTCAGATCTGGACGTTTATGCAGCAGTATGTCGCCGGTGGGCTCGGTGTGGGCTGCCAGTACTGCCACGACATTAACAACTTTTCTGCAGATACGTATCCCCAGAAGGTCACCGCCCGGAACATGATGTACCTGGTGAGCGACCTGAATACGAACTTCGTCCTCAAGGTGCCGAACTGGCGCGGTAACTATGTCCAGTGCGCCACCTGCCACAACAGCCGCCCCATGGGCCTTGAGGCGTTCGGCACGCAGTTCGTCAATAGTGTCCCGCCCATTAAAGTGACGGTCGATCCCCTTGACGCAGCGGGAAAGCCGATCACCGACCCGACCAAGAAGCCAGCCGCGATCCAGAGCAAGGTCAAGCTGCAAGAGGCTATCCTCTACTACATCTATAACTATCAGGTCTGGAGTGCCTACGACCCGGCTGTCCCGGACAGTGGCCGTGGCTCGCTGGCCCTGGAGTATAAGGGCGGGCGCACCCAGGATCAGGTGACCAACAACCAGAACGTGATGAACTACATGGGCTGGAGCCTGGGGATTGGCTGTAACTACTGCCATAACTCGCGCAACTTTAAGGCATATGAGACAAACCCCGTCAGCAATGTGACGAACCCGATTTACGCCTTCAACAAGCGTAAGGCCCAGCAGATGTTGCTGATGACTTCGTGGATCCAGGCGAACTGGACAACCTATGGCGCAATTGCGAAGCCGACGATCCCGACTGCACTTGAGGGCGGCGCGAGCAAGTTCTCTTATCAGAAGATTAACGGGCAGTACTACAATGTGCCCGGCTGCTTTACCTGCCACCAGGGTTACAATAACATTGATGGTATCAGCGTGCCGAGGGCGGCGATGAACCAGGCGTCCTTTAAGGATCTGGGCGATGCTGGCCAGATCATCTTCCCGCAGGCGCTGCGCGGCGGACAGTAATCCTCTCGGGAGTGTGGCGGGACGCCTGGGGCGTCCCGCCATGTTTTTTATCCCCCCCCTGATCGAATGAAATGAGACCTCCCATGCGCGATCTCCGCGATAGCTCCGGGATCACCCCTCCGCCGCCCGTCGTTACGCCGGTTGCGAAGACCAGCGGTGGGGTTCGTGGTATCCTGGGCCGTTCGATCACGCTCATGAAACCAGTGACCTGGTTTGCACCAGCATGGGCCTTTTTGTGCGGCGCAGTGGCGAGTGGGCAGCTTGGCCTCTCTCTTGGTGTCGTTGGTCGCCTGATTCTCGGCATCTTGATGGCTGGCCCGATCCTGACCGGGCTCTCGCAGGTGGTCAATGATTATTGCGACCGCGAGGTGGACGCGATTAATGAGCCGCATCGGCTCATTCCCTCCGGTAACATTACCTTGCGCCACGTCTATATTCTTACGATTATACTCACCTGGATTGGCTGTGGCGTCGCGATTTACCTCGGTCGCGAAGTGGCGCTCTATGTGGGTCTTGGCCTGATCTGCGCGCTCTCCTATAGCATGAAGCCGCTGCGCGGCAAGCGTAATGGCTGGGTGGGCAATACTCTGGTGGCGATCTCGTATGAGGGTCTGGCTTGGCTTGCTGGTCACGCCGCCTTTAGCCAGATCACGGGACAGAGCCTCGCCATCGCGATGCTCTATTCGCTCGGTGCCCACGGGATCATGACGGTCAACGACTTTAAGAGCATTGCTGGCGATACCCGCATGGGCATCCGCTCCATCCCGGTGCAGTACGGCAAGGTGATGGCGGCGCGCTTGGTGGTGATCACGATGGGCGTTGCGCAAATGGGAGTGATTGGTCTGCTCGTGTGGTGGGGCCACCCGATTGCCGCAGGCGTTGTCGGTCTGCTCCTGGTCGCCCAGAGCATCCCGAATGTGCGCTTCATCCGCGACCCGGAGCATAACGAGGTTTTTTTCAACGCTACGGCGATCATGCTGTTTGTCTGGGGGATGCTCGCCGCCGCAATTGGGCTGGCGGGGTAAGTGTTCGGAGATCGTAGAGGCGAAACATTCGCCACGCTCGCTTTGCGAGCGTGGCGAATGCTTCGCCTCTACCAGGATGTGATCTATGGCTCCTCGGGTTCTGATTATCGGCGCGTCCGTCGGCGGTGCCACGGCGGCGATAACGCTACGTGGGCTCGGCATTGAGACGGTGATGATCGAGAAGGAGTTGAGCAAGGCCAAGCCATGCGGCGGCGCGGTGCCCCCGGTGGCCTTCCGCGAGTTCGATCTCCCGACCCACCTGATTGACCGAAAGGTCACGCACTGCCTAATCATCTCGCCATCTGGACAGGAGACTAACGTCCCTGTCGCTGGCTCCGTTCCTACCGATGATGACTATGTGGCAATGGTGCGCCGCGAGGTGTTTGATGGCTACCTGCGCGAACGAGCCCAGGAACGCGGTGCCGATCTGATCCACGCCCAACTCACAAATCTGGAGGTGTCATCCTCCGGCGTGCGCGCCCATTACCGCTCGATGTCTGATGGCAGCGAACACACTATCGACGCCGATGTGGTGATCGGTGCCGATGGTGCCTACTCTCCCACCTCCAAGCTCCTTGGCCTGCCCGCCCTGCCCCGTGCCTTCGCGATCCAAGAGCGCATCACCCTCCCCGCCAGCCAGATGGCCCGCTGGGAGGACACCGCAGAACTCTACCTCGGCCAGGAGGTCAGCCCTGACCTCTACGCCTGGGCTTTTCCGAAGCGTGATCATATCGCCATCGGGATCGGCGCTGGCCCTGGTCACACCCAGCGCACGAAGGAGCTTTTGATCAACCTGAAGCGTCGGCTTGGCCCGGCCCTTGATGGTGGTCGGGTGATGCTGCGCGAGGCCCACGCTTTGCCGATGAAGCCGCGTAAACAGATGGCCTTTGATCGAGCGATGCTCATTGGTGACGCTGCCGGCCTGGTCGTCCACACCTCTGGCGAGGGCATCTATTGGGCGATGAAAAGCGGCCAACTTGCCGCTCAGGTGCTTGGCCAGCACCTCGACGCGCCGACGGCGCAGAACCTGCGCGCCTACGAGCGCAACTGGTGGAAGCAGTACGGCACCATGTATACGTTCTTGGAGTTTCTTCAGTGGTGGGGCTACGGTAATGAGCGGCAGATGGAGGTCTTTACCGAGATGTGCCGCAACCCCGACGTGCAGCGGCTCACGTTTGATAGCTACATGTACAAAACCATGGTCCCCGCGCCGTGGGCCGTCCAAATGAAGATGACCTGGGACATCATCCGTGCCCAGGTTCGCAACTACGCCCGGCGACGCACTCCACTGCGCAGGGCATGTGCAAAGTCACCCTCCGGGCCTCACCCCCTGCCCCTCTCCCTCACGGGGAGAGGGGAGATTCCTCAGCAGGATGCCTCCGGCTCCCCCTCTCCCTGAACGGGAGAGGGGGCTGGGGGGTGAGGGCTGATCGGCGACATACAAAAAGGCCCCTGACGTGCGATGCACGTCAGGAGCCTTTTTGAGACTCGTGCGTTCTACTGCACAACAAGCTGGCCGACCATGCCGGCCGCATAGTGGCCTGGGAAGGTGCAGATGAAGGTGTAGGTACCTGCAGCCGGAGCCTTGAAGGTGAGGGTACCCGTCGTGCCAGCGTTGGTGATCGGCAGAGCTGCAAGCAGCCCTGGTGTGTTGGCCGGCGGCACGGCACCAGCGGGGTTGCGCGCCTTCGCCATAGCGGCGGTGGCCGCACTCTCGATGAGATCGACGTTCGTGCCTGTTTTCACCAGCACCCAGTTGTGCTGCACGGCGAGGGAGTTGTTATGGAAGGTCAGCGTGTAGGCGAGCCCGTTAGTGACCGTGATGGTAGGCGTGTCGAAGGCCAGCTTATCGCCGTCTGAGCCAAGGCTGAGGGCCGTGCCGCTGCCGGTGACAATAGCTGGCCCGAAGGCTTCAGTTGGCACGCCAGCGGGGGCGGCGGGGGCGGCGGGAGCCGCAGGAGCCGTAGGAGCCGCAGGGGCGGCGGGAGCCGCAGGGGCGGCAGGAGCCGCAGGAGCGGCGGCCGCAGGGTCCGCTGTAGCAGCGGGGGCGGCAGGGGCGGCAGGGGCGGCGGCAGCGGGGGCCGTCGTGGCTACGGCGACCGCCGGGGCTGCAGCTTGCCCTCCGCCCAATGCGCCGACTGCAAGGACGATGATCAGCCCGATGACGCCGACCGCGATGGCCGCTCCGATGAACATGATTACGGGTGGCCCATCTGCGCCGCCACCGCTAAGGGCCGATCCACCGTCTCCACGACCCGAACCCCCGGTGCCGCGAAAGTTTCCTGATCCGCGCCAGCTCATACGAGCCTCCTCTTCCATAGAGTATCTGCTTGCCACACACCGCAATACCTAGTGTATCACAAAATGACAAAACCGTTGCAAATAGGACAAAGGCTTCAGGGCATGTGCAAAGTCGTGTGGTCGCCGGGCAGCCCTCACCCCCCAGCCCCCTCTCCCTGAACGGGAGAGGGGGAGCCGAGCGCATCCTGATGAAGAATCTCCCCTCTCCCCGTGAGGGAGAGGGGCAGGGGGTGAGG
>CAIRFY010000271.1 GCA_903877945.1 uncultured Oscillochloris sp.
AAAATCTAAAATCTAAAATCTAAAATCTTGTCATAGACGGGAAAGGAATGCTACTCATGTCCACGTCCGCAAAGGGGCTGGAGGGAGTTATCGCTGGACAGACGGCGATCAGCCTGATCGACGGGATCAATGGCCGTCTATTCTATCGCGGTATCGACGTCAATGATCTGGCCGAGCATTCTACCTTTGAGGAGACGACTGCGCTCCTCTGGTACGGCAAACTGCCGAACGCCGCTCAGTTGGCGAGCATTCAGCGTAAGTTCGCCCTTAACCGGCAGATCCCTACCGAGGTACTCGCCGTGCTGTTGACCCTGCCTAAGCACACCAAATCGATGGATGTGCTGCGCACCTGCGTCTCGGTTCTCGCCTCCTACGACCCGCAGGAGTTGGATAACTCCCTGGACGCTAATCTTAACAAATCGGTGCGCCTGACCGCTGTGCTGCCGACGATTGCCGCCGCCTGGGATCGTATTCGCAACGGGTTCTGGCCGGTTGCCCCTCGAACCGACCTGAGCCACGCCGCGAATTTTCTCTACATGCTCACGGGCAAGGAGCCAACCGCGACCGCCGCACGCGTCCTTGATATTGCCCTCGTACTGCACGCCGACCACGGTCTGAACGCCAGTACCTTTGCGGCCCGCGTGACATCTTCGACCCTCTCCGACATGCACAGCGCGATTGTCTCGGCGATTGGCACCCTCAAGGGGCCGCTCCACGGCGGTGCTAACGAGCAGGTAATGCGTATGCTGGAAGAGATCGGCGACCCCGACGCGGTTGAGGAGTATCTACAGGCTGCCTTTGCAACCAAGCGCAAGATCATGGGCTTCGGCCACCGCATCTATAAGGCCGATGACCCACGGGCACCCTGGCTCCAGCGTCTCGCCAGGGAACTAGCCGAGGCCACCGGCACCACCTGCTGGTACGAGATGAGCGAGCGCATCCGCAAAATCGTGCAGACTGAGCGGTCACTGCCGGTGAATGTAGACTTCTATTCAGCCTCGGTCTACTACACGCTGGGCATCCCGATCAATCTGTTCACGCCGATCTTCGCGATGAGCCGTGTTGCCGGTTGGACGGCCCACGTCTACGAGCAGTACTGCGATAACCGGCTGATTCGCCCTGAGGCGGAGTATATCGGGTTGATGGACGTTCCCTATACTCCCATCGCCGAGCGATCCTAGTCGCTGTCGCATGAACCCATCCCGACAACGCCTGATCAAATGGGCCACCCGTGGTGCGCTCATCCTCGCCGCCCTCGCGATCTTCCTAGGGGCGATCTTTACCATCCTGGTCGCCGTCGCCGAGGATGTGCTGCCGGTCAGCGCATTCGAGTGGGCGCGCATGATGCTTGGCGTCGTCGTGCTGTGGGGCGGCGGTGGCCTCTTCTTCGGTGCGATCCTCGGAACCTACGCCTGTATGATCTGGCGCGATCCTCATGTTTGACTGATCTCCCCCGACGCGCTATAATCCCCCTGTTACTCGGGGCGTAGCGCAGACCGGTAGCGCACCTGAATGGGGTTCAGGAGGTCGCTGGTTCAAATCCAGTCGCCCCGACCACACGTTCTGTAAGGCGTTCACATTCTTGTGAACGCCTTTCGGTTTTCTGTGACATTACCACCCTTCTGGCCGCGCATTCGCTTGCTGATGTGTCCCACGTGTAAGTGATTATCTGTCCGGTCATCCCTCGCCATCATCCTTTTTTTTTGTGAACTGTGCGGATCACGAACCCATCAACCCATCTTGAGGACGTGATTTCATCACACCTTAAAGCTCATTCTGAGCAAGAAAACGCCGCCTATGCCCTTGACACCGACACTATAATAGATTTATACTTTACACGTTATGCAGGGCGAATCTACGTGCGCTACGCGCGGCCCTTATCACCGTAAGCTCTCTCACCCCCGCCGTTCCGTTACGCGATAGCAGGAGGAGCCAGGATGGCTACATTAAGCCTGCAAGCCGCATACGATCAGGCCCGCAGCTTCCTTGAGACCAGCAAGGTTGAGCAGGCGATCAGCGTGGCGCAGCACATCCTTGAATATTTCCCCGAGAACCTTGATGCCTATCGCATCCTTGGCGAGGCGTATCTGGCCGGTCGCCAGTTTGACGTGGCCGAGGCGGCGTTTGGTCGTGTGCTGCACTCTGACCCCGAAAATATCCCCGCCCACGTTGGTCTCGGTATTGCCTATGAGCGCCAGGGTAAGCTTGACCTCGCCGTGGGCGAGTTTGAGCAGGCTCTTGAGGTGCGCCCTGATATGCCCGAGCTACGCTCGCAGCTTCTGCGCCTCTATACGGAAGTTTGGGGTGCCGAGGGTGCGACGTTGCGCCTCAGCCGCCCTGGCCTCGCACGACTCTATGCCAAAGGCCATATGTTGCCCCAGGCTATCCAGGAGTTTCGCAGTGTGATCGATGAGTCCCCCGACCGCTTTGATGCGCGGGTCGGTCTCGCCGAGTCGCTCTGGCGCGATGGGCAAACCGATGTGGCCGCCGAGGTCTGTGAGGATATGCTCGCTGAGCGCCCCGATGTGCTGAAGGCGAATCTGCTCCTTGGCTATATCCGGCAGGCATCTGGCGATGCGAGCGGTGAGCCGTATTGGCGCTTCGCTCAGCAGCTTGATCCATACCAGCAGGTGGCTCGTGCGCTCTTTGAGGTGATGCCTGACCTCCCTACCTCCGATCTGGAGATCGCGCCTTGGGATGAGCAGGCTTGGCTCGCGCAACGCGCTCGCGAGGAGCAGGAGCGTCGATCCCGCGAGCAGGTGGCAGCAGCACCTGTTGTCGCTCGTACGCCCGCTGTCAAGCAGGAGCCGGACTTTTTTGGCGGCTGGGATGATGAATCGGCTGATCTGCCAACGAGACAACCGGCTTCGCCCGTTGGGGCCGAGGCCAACGATGACTTCTTGGCGAGTTTGCTGGCGCTCTCATCGCCGATCAATGATGGTGGCGGTGTGGAGCTTGATGCGTCAAGTGGGGTCACGCCGTTTAGCTTTGATGATCTCTCTGGCTCTGGATCAGTAAAGCCTCCCACGTCGCCTGTAGCTCCTCAGCCTGTGCCCCTGTCGCCGCTGGACGACCTCGGGTTCTCGGAGGTGCCAGACGCCGAGCCGGTGCTGGAGCCCTTCTCGCTGGCTGACCTCGGGCTTTCTGCGGAGGAGATCGCGCTGCTCAACGCGGACGTTGCGCCAGATGTGCCTGTGACAGCAGACGCTGAGCCGGTGCTGGAGCCGTTCTCGCTGGCTGACCTTGGTCTCTCTGCGGAGGAGATTGCGCTGCTCGATGCGGACGTTGCGCTTCCCGCAGCAGACGCTGAGCCGGTGCTGGAGCCGTTCTCGCTGGCTGACCTTGGTCTCTCTGCGGAGGAGATTGCGCTGCTCAATGCGGACGATATGTCAGTCGCGCCTGCCACAACGGATGCCGAGTCGGAACTGACGCCCTTCTCACTGGACGACCTCGGACTCTCTGCGGGTGAGGTCACGCTGCTCGACACGGGCGATGCGGCGGGTGCTTACAAGGCGGACGAAGACTCACAGATCCTGCCCTTCTCACTGGCTGACCTTGGTCTCTCAGCCGATGAGATCACGCAGCTTAACGCAGCGGCTGAGTTGGCCTCGCCTCAGGCGCAGCCTGAGCCGTTCTCCTTCGATGAGTCGTTTGACTTCTCGACGGACGAGGACGAAAGTCCCCCTCCCCCTGCTGCTGCTACACCGGCTGCTCCTGTTCGGTCCAGCGATATGACTGATCTCTCGCTGTTTGACTGGACGGCGAGCGGTGAATCGACGATCCCTGAAGGTGTCGATTTCAGCGGCGATAATAGTGACCTTCAGCCATTCTCGCTTGATGATCTTGATCTGAATGCGGTGGACGATTACGGTATGGTCGGGGCGGGGACGCTCCCACCCTCGCTCCAGCCCTTTTCGCTGGATGACCAGCAATCGCTCCCGCGTCCCCGTGAGATGCCGATGCCTGCGCTCGACTCGGACGATAAATCTGAGACGGGTGGCTACAGTTGGCAGCAGCCTGTCGCGAAGCCGCGTACTGACTTCCTGCACGCTGAGGCTAGTGCTGAACCCACTGGGGGTTCGATCTTCTTGAAGCTGAAGCAGCGTGCCAGCGAGCTTCCCAAAGAGGAACTCCCGCCGTTGCCACCGATGTCTGTTGATGATGAGGGTGTCCCCGGCTATTTCTCTAGCGATGCGGACGACGTTCTGCTTCGCGATGACGACAAATCACCGGAGCGATTCACTGGGAGTTTCCGTTTGCCGAAGGAGGGTGCGCCGCCTGCCGCACCGGTGGCTCCGCCCGCGCCAATGGAAGATGCGGATCTGGAACTGACGCCGTTCTCGCTAGAGGAACTGGGGCTGACGCCGGAAGAGATCGCGCTACTGGGTGGCGGTGCGGCTGCCCCGCCCGCATCAATGGAAGATGCGGATCTGGAACTGACGCCGTTCTCGCTGGAGGAACTGGGGCTGTCACCGGAAGAGATTGCGCTGCTGGGCGGCGCTGCATCCGCACCGGCAGCGGCCCCACCTACACCTACGCCGGTGGAGGAAGTGGAGCCGGATCTGACGCCGTTCTCGCTGGAGGAGTTGGGGCTGTCGCCGGAAGAGATTGCGCTGCTGGGCGGCGCTGCATCCGCGCCGCCAGCGGCCCCACCTACACCTACGCCGGTGGAGGAAGCGGAGCCAGAGCTGACGCCGTTCTCGCTGGAGGAGTTGGGGCTGACGCCGGAAGAGATTGCGCTGCTAGGCGGCGGTACACCCACACCGATAGTTGCTACTGGTGAAACCATCGTGCCTGGCTGGTCGCAGGGCGAGGAGCTGGAACTGACGCCGTTCTCCATGGAGGATCTGGGGCTGTCGAGCGATACGAGTACAAGTTCGGACTCGTCCGGTACACACGTGTTCCAGCCTGAAGAGACCCTCGATTCCGACGTATTCGACTTTGATCTGGACGATACCTCTGTTACGTCTGATTCGTCGTCTACAGACATGCTTGGCCATGAGGTCGAGCCCTTCTCGTTCGATGACTTTGACTCTGGCCCTGCTAGTTCCGCCGCCTCCGCTGAGTCGTCTGCGAACGATGATGCGGTTTCTGGTGTGGAGCCCTTCTCTTTCGATGATATGGGCATGGGCGATGTCGATACGCCTTCGCCTAGTGGCCGGAGTAATCGTGAACTGAGCCTGACCGATGATGAGTTGGCTGGCCTCGATCTTGGTGAGTTCGAGTCTCTGATCGGTGGTTCGGGTCAGTCGTCATCGTCGGCATCTAAGCCGGAGTCTGAGGTGGCGACGGGTGATCGGGCCTTGGATCGCTTGATCAATCTCGGACAGCGCCAGGGCTTTGTGGATCTTACCGACATCATCAGTGTGGTGGATAACCCTGAGGATGAGGCTGAGCGGATTGAGGAGATCGGCTGGACTCTGCATCGCGCCGGGATCGAGATTCGTGACGGTGATGAGGTCATCGATATGGAAGAGAGCGAGGCGGATGCCGATGAGGGGGAGCGTGAGCGAGCCGAGTTCTCCTCGCCAGCCGAGAATGCCTTCGCTGAATCAAACGATGTGTCCGATGCTGAGCCTGATATGACTCCGTTCTCGCTGGAGGATTTGGGGCTTTCTCCAGAGGAGATCGCCGCCCTTGGCCTCTCTGAGAATGCGCCGCAGGCTGTGTCCCCACCCGCGCCCGCGCCGCCTCCGCCCGCACCTGTGGCCGACGCGGAGCCGGAGTTGGTGCCGTTCTCGCTGGCGGAACTGGGCCTCTCGCCCGAGGAAATCGCAATGCTCAGCGGTACGGTGGAGCCGTCCGCACCGCCGCCCCCCGCGCCACCTGCGCCTGTGGTCGACGCTGAGCCGGAGCTCGTACCGTTCTCGCTGGAGGAACTGGGCCTCTCGCCGGAAGAGATCGCGCTGCTCAGCGGTACGGCGGAGCCGCCCGCGCCACCTGCGAAAACCGCGCCACCTGCGGAGCCGGAGTTGGTACCGTTTTCTTTGGAGGATCTGGGCCTCTCGCCCGAGGAGATCGCCTCCCTTGGTCTGTCCGAGGATGTCTCGACTTCTGCCGCCAATGCTCCCGCCGATGACATCTTTAGCTTTGATGTTGTTGAAGAGCGCCCGGTTGAGAAGGCTGTACGTACGGCCCCCAGAGTTGTGGAGCCTCCTCCGCCTCCCCCGACGCAGGACACGGGCTTTATTCCTGAACCGCTCGATAGCTTGGATACTGTCTGGGACGTCCCGATGCCTGATGCCCCCGCTCCTGTAGCGAGCGCACCAGTGGCCTTGCCTCCTGTTACTCCCGTCGCTCGCGAGAAGCCAGCGCCATCGGCTCGCGAGAAGAGCGATACGTCGGCCCGTGTGGTGATCCCACCATCGAGCGAGCGCGAGAAGCCGAGCCGGGCCGAGCGCCGCGAGCCACCGCCCCGCCCGCGTGATGACGACCGCCCCGCCCGCCGGGAGCCGTCGCCGCCCCGCCCGCGTGATGATGACCGCCCCGCCCGCCGGGAGCCGTTACCCCGCCCGCACGAGGATCTCTACGCACGTCGAGAGGTGGCTGATCGTTCGCGTGATGACCGCTACAGTCGCCGTGACTATGGGCGACCTACCCCGCCGTCGCGTGTTGTGGCGCGCCAGAGCTTCAGTTCGTTCGTACCTACGGGCGACGATAGCCTTGATGAGTACCTGGTTCAGATGGAGACTGAGCTGGATAATTATGGCATGGCTCTGTCTCTGGCCCGGCTGAGTGCGCAGACCGGACGGGTTGATCTGATGGTCTACACCTATAAGCAGATGATCAGGGGTTCGCACGCCCTCGATGCGATCATTGAGGATGTGCCGGGGCTGATCGAATCCGTGGACGACCAGGCCGTTGAGCAGCAGCTCTACCGCGTGCTTGGCGATGCCCTCGCGAAGCAGGGGCGCTTACGTGATGCGATGGCTGCTTACAACCATACCTTCTTTGGCAGCTAAAACATGGTTCAGAACAGCTTTACCGTGTGGCGGAGACGCGATGAGGCGAGGATGCGATAGCATTCGCCTCGTCGCCTCATCGCCTCATCGCCACACGGTAAAGCTGAAACCTGGCACTTGAAACCTTGTTTAAGAGATCGTCAGCCTAACCTGCTCGACAAACAATGTGGAGTGGAGTACACGGAATGAATGCGCCTGTGGAGATAACGAAAGGTCAGCTTATGCGTCGAATCGTCGAAGATTTGATTCGCGTCGAGGGGGTTATCGGGAGCCTCCTGGTCGGCAAAGATGGCCTGATAGTTGCAAGTACCTTGCTCGATGAGGAAGATGCCGAGATCCTCGGGGCAATGTCGGCGGCGGTTTTTGGCGAGATTGATAAGGCGACGAGGCGGATCGGTGTGGGATCGCTGGTGGATTCGATCATCGATGCAAAGGATGGTTCGATCCTGCTGCTAGAGGCCAAAGAACTGATACTCGTTGTGATCACCCAGCGTATTGTGAACTTTGGGCTGGTGAAAATGGAGATGCGCCGCGCTGCAAAGCGCATCAGCGAGGCTGTGCCGATCTAGGGATTGCGGATGGCAGGTTGTAGATTGGTGCCAGCGTGGACGCACGCTGGCACTAGTCGTTTTCGTTGATCCTGGGAGCTTGTGGTATACTGCGGCCCGGTGTCTGCAATCTGCAATCTACAATTCGCAATCTGCAATTTTAAGGGGAGTTATGGAGCGCGCACTGATCATTCTCAAGCCCGACGCTGTTCAGCGTGGCCTCGTTGGCCCAATCCTCAGTCGGATCGAGCAGCGTGGGCTGAAGCTCCAGGGTCTGAAGCTCATGCAGGTCGATGAGTCCCTGGCCCGCACGCACTATGGTGAGCACGAGGGGAAACCCTTCTTCACTGGTTTGGTGAGCTACATCACCTCGGCCCCGGTAATTGTGGTGGTAGTGGCGGGCAAGGCGGGCACGATTGAGCTGATCCGCACGATGGTGGGGGCCACGAACCCGGCCAAGGCGGCCCCTGGGACGATCCGTGGCGATTTTGGTATCGAGATCGGGCGCAATCTGATCCACGCCTCGGACTCGCCCGAGAGCGGCGAGCGCGAGGTGGGGATCTTCTTTAGCGCCGCTGAGCTGATCGTCGACTGGGGTCGCGTTACCGACGCCTGGATCTACGAGTAGGCTGCTACTTTCTAGTACTACAGTTGTAAATATCTTCGCAGAAAGGCTCCCGCCGATCACCCCCCCTAGCCCCCCCGCAAGCGGG
>CAIRFY010000272.1 GCA_903877945.1 uncultured Oscillochloris sp.
CCCCGGCGGAACCTGCACGGTTCCGGTGCTCACGTGCGTAAAACAGTATCCACCGGAGAACCGGCTTCGTGCCTTCTGCACGATAGGGACGATCCCCTACACGTACACATGTATCACCGCCCTGCGCCGCTTCACGCGGCGCGGAGGCGAACACCTACCAGGGAGTGAGGCCGCACAAGCCTCATTCCTCCCACCCGTAAACGGGCGGGTTTCCTGAGGCTAATTCTATGAGTGAACATCAGCCGTTGCCAGCGATCCCGGCGGCAAAGAACATCATCGGTGACGAACTGCTCTACCTACTCTTTGCCCGCCGATCCTTCCGGCGCGCCTTTGATCACGTCTGGATGCAGAGCGTCGGCCCGCTGCCCGCACGCGGCCAGGGACCGTTCATCTTCTACCTTACCCACACATCCTGGTGGGACGGCTACATCATGATGCTGATCCACCGGCTGGCCCTGGGGCGGTCCTTCGACAGCTACCTGATGCAAGAGGAGCAGCAACTGCGGGCCTACCGCTTCTTCACGTGGTGCGGAGCCTTCTCGGTGAACCGTCACAACCCGAGGGGTGCGATGCGCTCCCAGCAATACGCGGCGAACCTGCTGCGCGGGCGCACGGATCGGGCGCTCTACATTTTCCCACAGGGTAAGATCGTTCACAGCGACCAGCGGCCCCTGATCACCTACCCCGGCGTGGCCCGGATTGTCGCCAAGGTCGGCAACGTGACCCTCTGCCCGGTGGCACTGCGTTACGAATTTTTGGGGCAACAGTGGCCGCACGCCTTCATACGGATCGGCCCGGCCCACCGGCCCACCGATCCCACCGACGTTCAGCGCACCCTGGCCGAGATTACAGCAGGGCTCACGGCGGCATCCGATGCCCTGCGCGATGATGTTGTGGCGGGCAATCTCGACCGCTTTAAGCCGCTGCTGCGCGGGCGTCGGGGTATCGACAAAACCTTCGACGCCTTTTTGCGCATGATCCGGCGTGGGTAGGGGACAGCGCTGCTGCGTCCCTACGCACCACCGACCTCCTCACCAATGCGGCGCGCCATACGTGGTAGTAGCCGCCAGCCGAGGAAGAGCAAGATCAGCGCGCCGATGAGAGCGGCCATCACCTGGCCGCGAGCCAGGTTCACCAGCACAAACATTGTCAGGTTGGTCAGATAAAGGGTGAGCGGCAGCCAGGGCCAGAAACTAGGTGCCACTGATCGTGTCGGGGAGTGCATGCGGGCCAGAGTTGCAGCGCGGCGGCGTTCCAGCAGTACCAATACCAAGATCACACTCGTACACCACCAGGCCGCAAAGTTTGAGGAGGGGATACCGTAGTAACTGCTGTGTCCGCTGTCATTCCAGACCCAGTAGTGGTTGATATTGACAGCGAAAGGCTCAATCGTCACATCGAGCAGCAGGGCCAGGGAAGCCGCCGTGAGTACCTTCGTCACGCTTACCCGCACATCATCCAGCACAGCACGGTCAGCTCGTGCTAACACATGTTCGCTTGTACCCACAGCGGCACCGACGATCAGCAGCCAGGCGAAGGGGATAGCCATCGGCACAACCCCCAGCACCTTCGGCTGGAGTACATCCGTATAGGTGTAGATGCCAAAGGGAAAGCCGGTGGTAGCGCCAATATGCTCTACTAGCCAGGCCAAAAACAGGATCAGCACCGAGGAAACCGCCCCCCAACGTGAGAAGTTGATGCTTAGCCAGAGGCCCATCAGGCTACCTTGAACGATCAGCAGTGCGCCGCCCATCCAGGTAGCCCATACAGGGACGCGATCCAGGGCCACGAGGATGATCGAACCGGGGTACAGAAAGAGATAGATGCCGAACAACACTACGGAGAGCAGAGTCAGTCGCGGCGAGATCTGCTGCATGATCAGGCGGTTCCTACACTATGAAGATAAATTCGTGGTATCACATTTCATTATATTATACATACACATACGCAACAAACAGCAAAGCACACCTTTACCGCACTGTTATGCGCAACAGAACAGAAGTACGCCGCACACACACGCAGCGTACCGCACCCCCGTTGCATACGACGGTGCATAC
>CAIRFY010000273.1 GCA_903877945.1 uncultured Oscillochloris sp.
AACAACTGCGCAGCATCTTGCGGCGTTAGAACGCCCCAAATCGCCTCTTTCCCCCCCCCTTTGAACCGCGTGCGGGGGGGCTAGGGGGGGTGATCGGCGGGAGCCTTTCTGCGAAGATATTTACAACTGTAGTACTAGGGACGTGGAATTTTTTAATTGTTCCATTACGAGTGATCTGTCACACTGAGCGACGCGAAGTGTCCCGGCATCCGTATCGCCCTCCGGGACGCTTCGCTTCGCTCAGCGTGACATGACGATGGGATGGTTAAATATTTCCGCGTCCCCTACTCCACGGGCAAGATTGCCACGTTCAGCCAGAAGTGCCGGATCGACTGGACCGCATGGACGAAGGTATCAAGTTCGAGGGGCTTGACCACATAGCAGTTGGCGTGGAGGTTGTACGCCTTACCGACATCTTCTTCTGCCTGTGAGGTGGTCAACACAACAACCGGAATCGTCTGGAGCGCCGGGTCGGCTTTGATCTCGGCCAGTACTTCGCGCCCATTTTTACGGGGCAGGTTCCAGTCCAATAAGATCAAGTCAGGACGCGGCGCATCGGCGTAGGGGGGCTGGTTGCGCAGGAAGGCGAGAGCCTTCTCCCCATCGTCCACCACATGGATGGTGTTGTGCATATGGATCTCGGCGAGGGCGTCCTGTGTAATCAGCACATCGGTGAGGTTGTCTTCGACGAGCAGGATCTCAATGTGTGTCTGAAACACTGATGGCATAGTCGTTTAGCTCCGATCAGGGAGAGTGAAGAAGAACGTCGCCCCGTGTCCCACGCGAGACTCGACCCAGATCTGCCCGCCGTGGCGCTCGACGATCCGCTTGCAGAGCGCCAGCCCGATCCCGGTGCCGGGGTAGTCACGGCGGGCATGCAGGCGTTGAAAGATCACAAAGATACGCTCGAAATAATCCGGCGCGATGCCGATGCCGTTATCGCGCACGGAGAAGCACCACGCGCCATCGCGATTCTGGGCGCTAATGTGGATTTGTGGGGGATCTGCACTACGAAATTTGATCGCGTTACCGATCAAATTTTGAAAAATCTGGGTGATCTGAGCCGGATCAGCCAGCAGCGTCGGCATAACATCGTGCGTGATCACGGCCGCGCTCTCTTCGATTGCCACTTGGAGATTAAACAGGGCGCGGGCCAGCGCATGCCCAACTACCGTTGGTATAAACGACTTACCTTGCCGCTGCACACGCGAGAACGTCAACAGGTCGTTGATCAGAGCCTGCATACGGGCGGACGCTTCGACTGCCAGACCAATATACTGGTCGGCGCGTTCGTCGAGCTGACCCTTGTAGCGCTGCTGTAAGAGTTGCACCATGCCCGTCACGCCACGCAGTGGCTCCTGGAGATCGTGCGAGGCGATGGAGGCAAACTGCTCCAGGTCGGCGTTTGAGCGGGTCAACTCCTCTATCGCCTCGTGGAGGGCCACCTCGGCTCGCTTGCGTACGGTGATGACATCAAACACCGCCACAAAATATTCCTTTGCCGGGCTATAGACCGAGATCGAGAACCATTGCTGGATGGATTTGAGAAACACCTCAAACTTCTCGTGCTGGCCAGTCAGGGCGACTCGGGCGTAGATTGCAAACAGGTCCGGGTCGGTTTCACGAATACCAGGGATGAGTTCGCTGACCCGTTTCCCGCGCACGTGGCTCAGCCCGGTCAGGGTCTCAAAGGCAGCATTCACCTCGCAATAGATCCAGTCTTGCGCCACCCCGTCTTCAAAGATCATTTGGCAGTACGCATACCCTTCCGCCATATGATCAAATAATCCCCGGTAGCGCTCTTCACTGGCCCTGAGAGCCTCCTCAGCTTGCTTGCGTGCGGTAATGTCACCGTAGGTGATCACCACGCCCTGGCCCTGGCCCTGGGGCAGCGGTGCCGCAGTCACGTTGATCCACGTGGTCACACCGGCTGGCGTGATAACACCCATCTCGACATTATCTACGACGCGCTGTTTCTTGAGCGCCCGCACACTGGCATATTCATCGACCGGCATCGGCGAGCCATCGGGGCGTACGACCTGCCATTCAGCACCGTCGATCTGGCGCTGGCTTTGCTCTTCGCGCCCGATGCCCAGCAGGCGTTCCGCCGTGGCGTTCGACTCGACAATCTGGCCGGTCTCATCCGAGACGGTAATGCCCAGGGGGAACATATCGAACAGGGTTTGGTACTTGGTTAGCGCAACCTGGAGATCGGCCTCGGCCTGTTTGCGGGCGGTGATGTTAATTGAACTCGTCAACAGCGCGTAGCCCTCGCCGTGATCGTTGGTAAGTACTTGGTCAACGATGAAAAAGGAGTGCGTCCCCGACGGGAGCGTGAAACTGTCCTCATACTCCTCAAGGGAGCGATCGGCGATAATGCGGCGGTTGCGCTCCAGGTAGGTTTGGGCGACCTTGGGCGAAAGCACATCGGAGATAGATTTACCAATCAGCGCCTCTGGGGTGAGCCCAAACATACTGGCAGCGCGCTGATTGGCGAAGAGGTAACGCCCGTCAAAGTCCACAAGCAGCACACCGGCGGCGAGCCGATCGAGGATTTCGCGCACCTGCCATTCTGATGTCGTGCTGTACGTTTTTGTGCGCTTGCGTGACAGCAAGGTCGTCATACCCGACACGTTGCCCGCCCCATCCGGCTCCTCGTCACCGACATCAGCCAAGGCGCGTTCGGCCTCGGCCAGACGTGCCCGCAGTTCGTCATTCTCTTTTATGAGCTGCTCACGTGTTTGCTGCTCGGGAGTCATGGGGCAATCCTCTCATCCAGGGTGAAATCTTATACATGAAGTATACCCCCCTATATATAGATTTCAAGAAAACTGCTGGATGCTAGGACTGTTGCAAAGTCGCGTGATTGTCGGTCAGCCCTCACCCCCCAGCCCCCTCTCCCCGTGAGGGAGAGGATCTGGGGGTGAGGGCTGTCCGGCGACAAACTGTAAATCTGCCACGAAGCCCCCCGGCGGCTGCCCCTATACAGCGGTGATCAGGTGGTCGGCGTGGATGCGGCGGCGGGTGCGTGTCTCGCAGCGCAGGATGAGCGAGTTGGTGCTGGCCCGGTCGTGCGCAAAGCCGACGCCATCGAGCAGGAGCCCGTCGGTGATGCCGGTAGCGACAAAGAAGATCTGGTCACCGGCCACAAGATCACTACAGGTCAGAATGCGCCGGGTGTCGATGTCGGTGGCAGCGAGGGCCTGGCGCTCGGCGTCGCTCTGCGGGGCGAGGCGGGCCAGCATTCCGCCTCCCAGAGCCTTCACCGCACAGGCGGCGATCACCCCCTCGGCAGAGCCGCCTACCCCGATCAGCAGATCGACCGGGCCGTCGGGGGCGGCGGCCAGGGCTGCCCCCGCGATGTCACCGTCGTCGTTGAGCATGACGCGGGATCCGGCGGCGCGGATCTCGTCGAGCAGGTCGCTGTGGCGTGGTCGGTCGAGCAGGAAGACCACGAGATCGCGTACCGCCTTGCCCTTGGCCCGCGCAATCAGGGCCAGAGTCCAGGCGACGGGGGCATCGAGGCACTCGGGTACGAGGGCGGCGGCGGCGGCACGGTTGACCACGAGCTTCTCCATATAGGCCGCCGGGCTGGGCGACCACATCGAGCCGCGCACGGCCATAGCGGCCACCGACACGGCCCCGCTGCGGCCCTGGACCAGGAGCCGCTGCCCGTCGATTGGATCAACCACGACATCGACGGCCACCCCGCGCCCGGTACCCACCGCACACCCAGTGTGCAACTCAGAGAATCCGTCCGCCCGATTATCTTTGCTGATCACGATCCGTCCGTCCATTTCCAGGCCGTTGAGCGCACGCAGCATCGCTACGCTGGCCGCGTGATCGGCCTCGTCTCGTTTGCCCAGGCCCATCCAGCGGGCGGCGCTGATCGCGGTCGCCTCGGTGACGCGCATCAGGTCTAGCCCGGTGTTGCGGTGGAGTCTCGCTTCGCTCATTGCTCGTTCCCTGCACAAGCGGCTTCGCGCCCTGCGCCCCTAGGGTCAATACCTTGTCATATAAGCTGATCCTGTGCCGACCTTGCCCCCTCACCCCATGCCCCTCTCCCTCACGGGGAGAGGGGAGATTCCGCACCAGGACGCATCCGACTCCCCCTCTCCCGCTCAGGGAGAGGGGGCTGGGGGGTGAGGGCTGAGCGGCGGTAGATTCCCTATTTGAAAGGTATTGGTCTTAGACCAGGTTTGTAGGTACTTAACAGTTTGGGCACATGCACCGCGTCCTGTTGCGGCAAATCTAAAATCTGAAATCTTGCCTTTAGACATGATCTCAGAGTGGACGTTACTATGGTTCCTGGCTTCGTCACGCCTGCGCCGATCTGGCGGCGCTCTGGCGGCCTGCTGATCTGCCTCTGCCTCACCCTCGTCTGCGGTACCCTCGCCTTTCAGCATGCTCCGCTGCTATCGCTGAGTGTTAGCGCATACGACCGGAATTTTCTGAGTGGGGTCAATGCGATTGAGGTGATTGCCGGTGTTCCTAGCCGCTGGACGCACGGCACGGCAGATCTCCACCTGCCGCGCCTTGGCACAGGCGCGGCGATCCTCAACCTCGGCTTGCTCAACTCGGGGCCAGATGGCATGCCCGATCCGACGATCAACCTGTGGGATGACCAGCAGCATCTGGCGGTGTTCACGGTTGCCCACAGCAAGGGCAAAGCTCGTCACTTTGCGCTGCTGCTTCCGCCTTCGCTCGATCCGTTGATTGCTCTTCGTATCGATAGCACCCTGATCAGCATTCCGAGCGACCCGCGTCAACTCGGCGTGGTGTTCCAGACCGCGCACCTGACGCCTATCGCCGATGGGCAGCGCTTCCCGCCACCCCTAAGTTTGGCCGCTCTGGTGGGCCTCGCCCTGCTCAGCTATGGTGCGCTGCGCGGTGCCGGTGTGGGCGACCGCGTGGCCGGGGGGCTTGCGCTGCTGATCGCCGCGAGTGTCGCCGCTGGGGTTGCCCTGCGTCCGCTCGACGTACTGCCCTTCCTGAATCGACTCTGGGCGCTGGCGGGCCTCGCCTGCGCCGCGATCTGGCTCGCACGCTGGATCGCGCCCCCGCAGCAGCACGCTGGCCGACTGGTGCTGCACCGCGCCGACTTGCCGATCTACCTGGGGCTGGCTTGGTGGATGATGCCGCTATTCCAGATCGTGCTTACGTTGGACGGCGCACGCAACGTGACCCCGCACCCTGCGACAATGCTGATTGGTGTTGGCACGGCCTTCGCCGCGCTGGCAGCCCTGGCGCTGCGCGGCGCAGCGGCGCGGCGTGGCTGGAGCTATCGACACCTGCTCATCGCCGTGCTGCTGGGCGGGTCGCTGGCCCACACCGTTTTCATGATCGGCTTTGCCTTCACCCGCAGCGCCGCAGACTTCTGGATCCATTTCCGAGCCGCCCGCGATGTCGTGCGCGATGGACTACCGCTGTACAATCTGGCCGGGATCGCGGAGAACCAGTTCGGTTTCTCCTACAAGTGGCCGCCGCTCTACGCCGCGATCCTGAGTCCGTTCGCACGGCTCGACGGCACCGCTGTGCTGGCTGGGCATCGTCTTGTCAACAGCCTGTTCCTCGGCACCACCGCCGTGCTGCTGGTGCGCCGCGCACCAAGTTGGCCGATGGCGGTCGCCATCCTCATGCTGTTTAACTTTCGCCCTGCCACCGATACGATTGCATTTGGCCAGGTTGACATCGCGCTGCTGCTCGGGGCGACGTTGGCGCTGCTCGCCGCGTTACGTGGCCGCGACGGCCTGGCTGGGGCGGTGATTGCCTTTTTCGCCCTGATCAAGCTCTACCCCGCCCTGCTCTTCGGATTCTTTCTGGCCCAGCGCCGCTGGCGCGCCCTGGGCGGTGCAATCCTCGCGGGCCTGGCCTGCACCGCGCTGACGGTCGCGGTTTTTGGCTGGGCGACCCACTGGACGTTTCTGACCCAGGTTGTGCCGATGCTGGGCGGCGGCAGCGGTGGCGGCGGCACGACGCCGTGGATTGAGAACCAGACGTTCAGCGGGTTTTTTGGCCGCTTCTTCGCTCCGAAGATCACCTCTGAGCCATTCGGCACCCCACTGATCACGCTGGCGACCTATGCGTTCTTCGGGTTGTCGCTGCTGTTGGCGGGCGCGCTCGCCTTCACCCGCACACAGACAGACGACGACCACCGGGCCACCTGGAAGATCGCAGCACCGCTCCAGTTCAGCCTATTCCTGCTGCTCACCGTTCTGGCTGTACCGGCGGCCTGGATGCACTACGAGACGGTGCTCATCCTTGTCTTTGCGGCAGTTCTGCTCCACGGCGACGCCCCGCTGCCAATGGGGCGCGCCATCGCCCTCGCCACGGCCTACGCCCTGATTGCCTACGGTAACCAGTGGAGCTTCACGGAGAGCGCGATCAGCGGCGGGCTTGGGGTGCTAGGCTATTCCTACAAATTCTACGGGCAGATGCTTCTGCTTGGCATCATCTCGGCTGAGATCTGGGACGACCTCGTCGGTGCTGCTACGGCGTCGGGGGAATCCGCGCAATGGCGCGGCGGACGACATCGCGCACCTGAGAGTAGCTGATCCGTGCGAGAGCCTCACCGGGGGGCAGCCAGCAGGCAGCGGTGATGCCCTCATCGTGGCGCGGGGTGGGCGGCAGGTACGTGGCGCGGGCCAGGAAATAGGCGACTTGCTTGTCGCGCCAGACATCGTGCTTGAAGATCGGATAGACCATGCGGTGCAGCAGGTCGCCCAGCTCGCAGACGATGCCGGTCTCCTCGGCGATCTCGCGAACGGCGGCGTCGGCCTCGTTCTCGCCATCTTCCAGGTGCCCCTTCGGCAGCGTCCAGACACCGTACTTATCGCAGATCAGCAGAATCAGCGGCCCCTGATTGGGGCCGTAGCAGAAGACGACGCCGCCAGCGGCGTGGATGAGTTCGGCGCTCACTGAAGACCAAACATACGGCTGACGCTGCTCTCTAGCTGCACCCACCACTGAGCGAGACCGCTGTTGCTTGTCACCTGCGAGATCTGCTCAAGCTGACCACTGGCCAGTAGCACGCCCATCAGCACCATCAGTAGGCCGCTGATCAGGCTGGTGCTATGCAGGTAGAGCGTGCGCCCGAGGAGGTTCACCTCGAATCCCCTGCCACGGATCACCTTCCAGAACGACGAGCCGTTGCCGAGGTGGTTGAAGAACGTGGCGAGCAGGATCAGCGGGGTGCCCAGGCCCAGGGCGTAGATAAAGGCCAGCACTGCGCCCTGGATGATGGCGACGCCGCTGGTGGTAGCCAACAGGGTGAGCAGGGCACCCAGGATCGGCCCGACGCATGCTGTCCAGCCCAGGGCAAAAGTGGCCCCATAGAGGTAAGAGCCAAAGATCGTCGCTGCCGGGCGCTCCTGGATCTGCGGGCCAGCGAAGCCCTTGCCGAGCATGCCCATCACCCCAAAGGCGACGATCACCAGCCCGCCCCAGAAAGTCAGGGCCGCACGGTTGTCGAAGATCAGGCCGCTCAGGGCGGTGGCGCTGGCCCCCAGGAGTGTGATCGTGGTCGCGAGGCCCAGAAAAAACGCCACGCTCATCATAAAGACGCCGCGCTTGCCCGCCTGGAAGGTGAAGGCAAAGTAGGCCGGCAGGATCGGCAGCGTACACGGCGAGAGGAAGCTGAGTACACCGGCCAGGAAGGCCGGCAGCGCCAGCACCAGCACGCTGGAGCCGTTGGTCAGGTAGCTCACACTCTCGCCGCTGTTGCGGGTTAGCGTGAGGATGATCAGGATCACCAGCACAACAATCGCGCCGATGGCAAACAGCAGTCGACGCGGGATCGTGCGCTCTTTGACGGGCTGGGCATCAGCGGGCGGTGACGACATCGGGTACTCCTTGGCCTGGGTAGAGCCGTTGCCCGCGTGTGCGTGCGGTAGCCAGATCGGCATCGTCGGCGGGCGGATCGATCATACGGCTCTTGCACCTGTGGCGCATGTGAATCTAGACGACATGGCGGGCATTATAGCACCCTCACACGGGGGATAGTCGCTCGCGATTGAGACGCTTGGTGTGAGTTCTCCTACACGGTTTTGTATCAGAATGCGCTCGACGCCAACGCGGCATTGCCGGATCGGGCGAATCACGGTTCTGCCGATGGTGTCCCAATGCGGCTCCGGTGATCTCACACCAAGCGTTTCCGTCGCCTGCCAGAGGTGTTCAGCGACGTTGCACCGGCCCTGCACACTGTCGCAGGGCTGATGCAACGTCGTGTGATCGCCGGGCAGCCCTCACCCCCCAGCCCCCTCTCCCTGAGCGGGAGAAGGGGAGTCGGATGCGTCCTGGTGCGGAATCTCCCCTCTCCCCGTGAGGGAGAGGGGCAGGGGGTGAGGGCCGAGGCCGACGTTGCACCGGCCCTGCACACTGTCGCCGCACACCCTCGGAATCCCACGACTTGTGGTATCATGCATACGAATGTGGTTGTATGTAAGGAGAAGCGCGTGACGCTCTTGCTGCTGATCCGCCACGGCACCAATGATTGGGTGCATGGACGGCTGGCTGGCTGGACTCCCGGCGTCCACCTGAATGAGGAGGGCCGACTCCAGGCGGCGCGCCTGAGCGAACGCCTCGGCGATCTGCCGATCGCGGCGATCTACAGCAGCCCGCTGGATCGCTGCGTCGAGACGGCCACCGCCGTGGCCCAGCCGCGTGGGATGGCGCTGCGCCTCGTCGATCAGGTGGGCGAGGTGCGCTACGGTGAGTGGCAAGGCGCAGAGTTGAAGAATCTGTACACGCACGAGCTGTGGCTCGGCGTGCAGTTCTACCCCAGCGGCACCCGCTTCCCCAATGGCGAGAGTCTCGGCGAGGCCCAGATGCGCGTTGTCCAGGCTATCGACGGCCTGCGCGCTCAGCACCCCACGCAGATCATCGCTGTATTCTCGCACGCCGACCTGATCAAGCTGGCGCTTGCCTACTATATCGGAATGCACATCGATCTGTTCCAGCGATTGACGATCAACCCATGTTCGCTCAGCGCCCTGGCCTTCGAACGCATGGGGCCACGGCTGATAGCTTTTAACGACACAGGTTCGCTCGAACACCTGCGGCCCCACCCCGATCCGCAGCCCGCCGATACGTCGGCCAGCCCCGATATACCCGGCGCTGATGGTACACCGCCTACCGAGGGAGCGGTGGCAATCCTACCCGACACAGAGAAACCAGAGTAGCCCATGTCGGATTTTAACATCGATCTGGACTCCGTCCAGCGCCTTACCGCTGGGGCCGTTGGTCCACGCGGCCAACGAGTCTTCTACATGCAGGTGCGCCGAGGCAACCGCCTGATTTCGCTGACGGTCGAGAAGGAGCAGGTGCGCGCCCTCGCTGATGCCATCGGTCACCTCCTTGACAGCCTGGCCGAGAAGGATCCACGCCTGATCACCTCGGACGATATGCTCATCACCGATATGAGTCTGGAGGAGCCGATTGAGCCGGAGTTCCGTATCGGCCAGATGGGCCTGGGCTACGACGCTGAGCGTGATATGGTCATCCTGCTGATGCAGAGCGCAGTCGAAGATGATGACGAACCTCTGCGCGCCCGCTTTGCGGCGTCACGCCCGCAGATGCGCGCCCTGAGCAGCCACGCCGCTCAGGTGGTGGCCGCTGGTCGCCCGATCTGCGGCAACTGCGGTCGCCCGATTGACCCCGTCGGTCACTTCTGTCCCCAGCGTAATGGACATGGGCCAATCTTCAGCACCTGAGTGGATTGTGGATTATGGAAGCCTCCCGTGTCCTCGATGTCCTCACCTGCGGTGAACTGTCGGTTGAGGCGTCGATGCCCTACAGCAGTAACTACACCCTACTCACCACGGTGAGCTATGCGGGGCTGCGTCTGCTCGGTATCTACAAGCCGCAGCGGGGCGAGCGACCTTTGTGGGATTTCCCGCGTGGCACGCTCTACCAGCGTGAGGTGGCGGCATATCTGGTCAGCGAGGCTCTCGGATTCGGGCTGGTGCCGCCCACGGTGATTCGCGATGGCCCCTACGGCGTGGGGATGCTCCAACTCTTTATCGAGAACGATGAGGAGTCACACCTGTTCACGATGCTCAAGGCGGGCGGCTATGAGCGTGTGATCCGGCGGCTTTGCGCCTTCGATGTGCTGGTGAACAACGCCGACCGCAAGGGCGGCCACGCCCTCAAAGGGCTTGACGGTCGGCTCTGGGCGATTGACCACGGGATCTGCTTTCACTTTGAGCCGAAGCTGCGCACGGTACTCTGGGATTTCGTGGGCGAGTCCCTGCCTACCGAGGTGACGGCTGCCTTCTGCGGGATGCGCGCCCGCCTCGACGCCAACGACTCGCTGGCCCAGATGCTTGCCGAGTTGCTGGATAAGGCGGAACTGCGCGCCCTGCGCCGCCGCCTGAAAACCCTGATCGATGACGGCTGTTTCCCCGCGCCCGGCCCTGGCCCAAACGTCCCCTGGCCACCCGTGTAGAGACGCCCCGGTGGGTCGTCTCTACACCACATTTCCCCAGATTCTTCATTATCTCTTCATAGTACTTCAGTATGCTGTAGTGGCATGGGCGGGGAGCGGCCCCGACTCCGATACCGTACCTTATCCGCAACAACAAATATGGTACGTTGGGATGAAGTAGGAATCTCTAGCGCGTACTTTCGGGTACGTAGAAAGTAGCAGATGGCAGCAATGGAGCGTAACCGTAACTGGCAAGGCTGGGTGGCAATCGCCTTGGCGAGCCTCGCCCTCATTGTGGCCCTAAGCGGGCGATCCCCCTGGGGCAACCAACAATCGAACGAAATGATGTGGTCTGCTGGAACGATGGGCGCTCAGCAAGGCGGCCCCAGCTTCGGCAACGTGCCGCAGGCGGCGCAGGCGGCACCTCAGGCGGCCCATGTTCCCGCGTGGGGACGCGACCAGCGCGGCCAGCGTGGACAGGACAATCAGCGCGGCCAGCGATTTATGCCCGGCCAAGGGGTTCCTCAGGGTATGATGGGCCAGGGTATGATGGGCCAGGGTATGATGGGACGACAGAGCCATTGCAGCATCTTCGGCATCGTCGCCATGTTCTTCGGCCTGGCCAAGCTGATCGCCCTTGGCCTGCTGGCGTGGCTGCTGCTGCGCACGTTTATGCAGCGCCGCAGTGCCCCGCCCGCCGCGCCGACCCCCACCACACCTGCGGGCCACGACCCAACGATTGAGTAGGGAACAATAGAATACACGCGCCCACGGTAGAATAGAGACGCCCCGCCGGGGCGTCTCTACGTGTTGATGTACACCGAACTATGAATCCACACAACCGCGTTGTCATTATCACCGGAGCCTCAGCGGGAATCGGGGCAGCGACCGCACGGGCCTTCGCCGGGGCGGGAGCGAAGGTCGTGCTGGCCGCACGCTCAACCGAGGCGCTGGAGCGTCTGGCGGCCACGCTACCCGGCGCGCCCGTGGTCATCCCCACCGATGTGACCGACCCGGCCCAGTGCCGCGCCCTGATCGAGGGTGCCGCCGCCGCCTGTGGGCGTGTGGACATCCTGATCAATAACGCCGGGGTGGGGCTGGCCGGGCCAGTGGCCGAGCTGGATCTGGCCGACCTTGAGCGAACCTTAGCCGTGGATCTACTCGGGCCGCTGCGTCTGGCCCAGGCCGTCATCCCGCTGATGCGCCGCCAGGGCCGGGGCCAGATCATCACTATCTCGTCGGTGCTGGCCGAACAGCCCTTGCCCTACCTGGGCGGCTACGCCGCCGCCAAGGCTGCCCTTGAGCGGATGAGCGAGGCTCTGCGTATGGAATTGCGCGGCACGGGGGTGGCGGTAAGCGTGCTGCGCCCTGGCACCACCCGCACCGAGTTCACCCGGCGGCGACTCGGTCGGGGCAGCGAGCGCCGCCGGGTGACGCCCAGGGGCGTGCCGCCCGAGGCCGTGGCCCTGGCTGTGCTGCGCGTAGCCCGCCGTGAGCCGCGCCTAGCTTACGTCACTCTCGGCGATAGGTTGGCCCTCATGGTCGCCCGGATCGCTCCCGGGATCGTCGAGGCCACCTTGGCCCGTGTCATTGGCTGGGAGCAAGGGTGATCTCTCCCATGCTGGCGAATCTATCGATGTGCGCTACAATAGAGCGTAGCGACACTTCAGCCAACACCCGATGCGTGTGCGCCGGGTGTCGGTGTGTTACGGGGTTCGCAGGATAAGCTGGATTGACGAGGTGCGACTATGGCGATCCCACCACTTCGCTTCTCGGTCTGTGTCGAGACGCTTTTTAAAGACAAACCCTTCGAGCAGCGCCTGGAATATGTCCGCGATCTCGGATTCCCTGCCTTTGAGTTTTGGGATCGCCAGGGCAAGGATATGAATATCACCCTTGCCTTGAAGTTGGCGCTGCGCCTAGAAGTGAGCGCGTTTGTGGGCAGCGGCGCCTCGCTCGTAAACCCGGCTGAGCGCCAGCAGTTTCTTACCGATATTAATCGCGCCGCCGCCTTGGCCTTCGACCTCTCCTGTGCGAACTTGATTGTCACCAGTGGCCTGACCCTGCCTGATGTGCCCCGCGAACAGCAGCAGGCTACGATGATCGAGGCGCTCCGGGCCGCCGCCGAGACGGCATCTGACGCCGATGTAACCCTGGTACTCAAGCCGCTTAACCAGCGCGATCACCCCGGCACATTCCTCAGTTCCTCCGACGAGGGCTTCGCGATTGTGCGCGCCGTGGACAGCCCGAATGTCCGACTCTGCTTCGATGTCTACCACCAGCAGATTAGCGAGGGCGACCTGACCCATCGCTTGACTGAGAACCTTGATCTGATCGGCCATATTCAGGTGGCCGATGTGCCTGGTCGCAATGAACCCGGTAGCGGCGAGATCAACTTCGAGCATATCTTTGGGCTGCTCCAGGAGCTTGGCTACAAGGGCTTCGTCGGCCTAGAGTATCACCCGCGCATTGATGCCACGGTGAGCCTGCGCGCTGTGCGCGCACTTAGCCAGTGATTGAGCCCTCCATGCCACGACGCCTGACCGATGTGCGAGCCGGGTTCCTGGCTCTGACCCCGCTCTGGTTGGGGGCCGCGCCCTTCGGCGTGATCTACGCGGTCAGCGCCGTGGCCGCTGGCCTCAGCCCGGCTCAGACAGTGGCGATGTCGCTGTTTGTCTTCGCCGGAGCCTCGCAGTTCACTGCGGTGGGCATGTTCGCTGCCGCCGCCACACCGACCGCCATTATCGTCACGACACTGATCGTCAACGCCCGTCACCTGCTGCTGGCCGCCTCTCTGTCGCCCTATCTGCGCCATGAGGGTGCCTGGGTACGTCTCGGTCTGGCCACCCAACTCACCGACGAGTCCTACGCCATCGGGGTGCGCCAGTTCCTCGCTGGCCGAGGCAGCCCCGCCTTCCAGTTCGGGGCAAACATCAGCATGTACCTCGTCTGGCAGTGCAGCACCCTGGTCGGTGTGCTGCTCGGGCGGGTGCTGCCCGACCCGGCAGCCTACGGGCTGGATCTGGTCTTCCCGCTCACCTTCGTGGGCCTGCTGGTGCCGTTGCTGCGCAAGCGCGACAGCCACGTTGTCGCGGCGGCGGCGGCAGCCCTGACCCTGGTGGGCGCCCTGTGGCTACCGGGAAGTTGGTACATTCTGCTGGCCGGGGTAGCCGCCAGTGCGGTGGGCGCGCTCCTGCGATTGTGGGTTGTTAATTGTTGATTGTTGATTTACCGTAGAGTAAAAGTAGACTGTCACCCTGAGCGAAGCGAAGGGTTCCGACCGGGATTCTTCTTCGACAAGGTTCGCGGATACTTTACAGTTTGTCGCCGGGCAGCCCTCACCCCCAGCCCCTCTCCCTCACGGGGAGAGGGGAGTAGATCCCTTCCTGGTGAGGAATGCCCCCCCTCTCCCGCTCAGGGAGAGGGGGCTGGGGGGTGAGGGCTGTGCGAGACTGTCATGTAAAATTGGGCATTCTGAAACCTTGTCTTCGCTCAGAATGACAGGATGCCTCAGGAAAAAGATGATCACCTGGCTGACCATCCTGGGCATGGCCCTGGTCACGGTGGCCGTGCGGGCCATCCCGCTGCTGGCGATGCGCGGCGAGTTGCCGGGCTGGCTGGGGCGTTGGCTGGGTTACGTGCCGGTGGCCGTGTTCACCGCCTTGGCCCTGCGACCCTTGGCCGTCACCTCGGGCGATGTGCCGCAGTTGATGGCGGGCGCACCCCTGGCCGCCGGAGTCGTGGGTGCGCTGGTCGCCTGGCGCACCAGCAATACCCTGGCGACGATTATTGCGGGCATGGCCGCCTACTGGGCGCTGCGCCTGCTGGGGTAACTTCCTTGTGAGAGGAGCGTGGCGATGAACCTGCTGGCAAACCCGGTACTCACCCGCGAACTGCGCGGTCGCATCCGTGGCTGGCGTGCGATGATCATTCTGATTGTCTACTTGTCGATCACCGGCCTGATCACTTTTCTGGTGTACACGGCCAGCGCCAGTTCCTTCTCAAACGGGGTAAATGACGTGGAGGCGGGCCGGGGCATTGGCAAGGCGATCTTCATCACGGTGATGCTCTCCACCCTCGTGCAGGTCTGCGTGATCACCCCGGCCCTCACCGCCGGTGCGATCTCGGGTGAGAAAGAGCGCCAGAGCTACGACCTGCTGATTACGACGCTGCTCTCGCCGCTCCAGATCATCCTCGGCAAGCTCACATCGGCCCTGGCCTTTGCCATGCTGCTGATTTTCGCGTCGCTGCCGATGGCCGGCCTCTCCTTCCTCTTCGGTGGGGTCAGTGGCACCGAGTTGGTGATCGGCGTGATCGGCCTCGCCGCCACGGCGATCTGCTACGCCACCATTGGGGTGTTCTGGTCCACCGTGATGCGCAGTACGCTGGCGGCCACCGTGATGTCCTTGGGCAGTATTATCTTCCTGCTGCTTTTCGTCCCTTTCATTTTTGTGGTCGGCTCAGTGATCGGCGGCGCGTTTAACGGCATGCCGGGGGTGTTCTACATTTACACGATGGGCCTGCTGCTCTGCACGCACCCCTTTATCGCCCTCGGCATCACCGAGGCGTCGCTGAGCAGCGGCGAAAACCCCTTCTACTTCGCGATCCCCGCCGCAAATATCGCGAAGGTCTGGGTGCCTTCGCCCTGGTTGGTCTACCTGTTTTTGACCTTCCTGGCTACCACGCTCTTCCTGGTACTGGCCGTGCGCCTGCTCAAGCCGGTGCAGTATGAGATTCGCCGGAAGAAGGGGGGCGCGTCGTGATGTCCCCGCTCCGCCCGCCACGTTTTTCGGCCAGGTGGATCTCGCCGATCCGCATACCGCGATCCACTGCTTTACACATATCGTAGATCGTCAGGGCAGCCACGCTCACCGCCGTCAAAGCCTCCATCTCTACCCCGGTCTGCCCGCACGTCCGCACCGTGGCCTCGATGTCCAGGCCGTCCCCCGCCGCATCAGGCTCAATCTGTACGCTCGCATAGGTGAGCAACAGGGTATGGCAGAGCGGGATCAGATCAGAAGTACGTTTGGCCGCCATAATCCCGGCCACCCGCGCCACCGCCAGCACATCGCCCTTCGGCGTCGTTCCCGCCACGATCATCCGCAGTGTCTCGGGTTGCATTGTCACCCGCCCGCGTGCGATTGCCTCACGCTGGGTCTCCGCCTTCGCCCCCACATCCACCATATGCGCCCGCCCCTGGGCGTCCAGGTGGGTTAGCCCCTCACTCGTGGTGTTGCTCATCATGGTTCCTTTTTCCGCAGACAAACGACCATTAGGGATGTTTCAAACGCACGTGACAGTCTTGCGACGAAACGATGACGCGGTGAGGCGCTCCGTATCGCCACATCGCCTCCTCGCCACATCGCCTCCTCGCCACCTCGCGTCATCGCCTCCTCGCCACATCGCGTCCTCGCCTCCTCGCCTCCTCGCCACCTCGCCACATCGCCTCCTCGCCACATCGCCTCCTCGCCACATCGCGTCCTCGCGTCCTCGCGTCCTC
>CAIRFY010000274.1 GCA_903877945.1 uncultured Oscillochloris sp.
CACGAACGTGCTGGCCCCACACCGCTGAACGCGGTGTGGTGGCGAACATCTACCAAGGAGTGAGGCCGTACAAGCCTCATTCCTCCCACCCGTAAACGGGCGGGTTTCCTGAGGCTACTTCTATGAATTAGGAGACTTGTACCACCATGTCCACGTCAGACTCAGACCAGAACGTCCGTCCCGATGTCACAAGCACCGCCCTCTCGCGACGCCAGTTCCTGCGTTACGCGAGCATCTTTTCAGGCAGCCTCGCGCTTGCAGCCTGTTCGTCCGCACCCGCCGCACAGTCGCCCACGGCGCTGCCAGCAACGACGGGTGCCGCGCAGTCAGCGTCCCCCGTTACCGCCGCAACCGTGCCGGGTGATACGAATTCGGCGAACTTTGGTGCGGTGAAGATCGCCTTCGGCGGCGGTGCGTGCGATGCTGCAACCCTAATTGGCTATGAGAATGGCTTCTTCGAGCGCGAGGGCATGAAGCCTGAACTGGTCGCTCTGGCTGCAGGCACGCAGAAAGAGGCAGTGGCATCAGACAGGGTCAATGCGCTCCAGTATGCGGCAGATTCCATCAAGGCGATTGAGCAGGGTTTGGGTGTACGCATCACCACCGGCCTGCACAAGGGCTGCATCCGGCTGCTTGCCGGTGTAGACACCGGCATTACGAAGGTGGCCGACATCAAAGGGAAGTCGGTGGGCATCACCAATTTCGGCGGACTGCCGCAAGTGCTGGTGCAGTGGGCGCTAGGCGACCTGGGCCTAGATCCAATCAACGATGTCACCTACAAGATCTTCCCGCCAGAGCAGCTTGAGTCGGCGGTGCAGAAGGGTGAGATCCAGGCATTCGCGATGTACGACCCGCTCGCGGCGATTGCGCTGAATAACAAGACCGTCATCCAGGTTTTCAGCACCCACGATGACTCTCCCTACAAGGAGATGTACTGCTGCTTCCTGGGCATCTCGCAGAAAGTAGTTGAGCAGGAGCCGGAGAAGGCTGCCGCAATCACCCGAGCCTTCCAGAAGTCCGCCTATTGGGTTCAGCATAACAAGCCCGAGGCCGCCAAGATCATCATCGCCAAGAAGTATGTCCCTGCCTCGGAAGAGTTGCTGCTGTCGCTGCTCAACCTGTACGACTACGTGCCTAGCGCGACGATTGGCAAGGTCAACTTTGGCAAGTTTGCCGAGATCCTCAAGCGGGTAGGCGTGCTAGATAAGGACACTGACCCGGCGAAACTGGTTGACTTGGCTTTCATCCAGACAGGGCCAGATCTCTATCCCGCCACAGGGTTTGCGACACCTAATCACGAGGTACCGCAGTTCTCCGCACGCGCAATCAAGGAACTGGCCGAGAACCCGCAGTTGGCTGCTAGCGTGGCACACGTCCATGCAGAGTCGAGCTTCTACTGCACCGTGAGCTAGGTTTGCCCCCTCACCCCCTGCCCCTCTCCCCTGGTGAGAGAGAGGCAGGGGGTGAGGGGGCGAAGGTGAGGATCGCACCCGTAAAGGTGAGGATCGCACCCGTAAAGGTAAGGATCGCACCCGTAAAGGTGAGGATCGCACCCGTAAAGGTGAGGATCGCACCCGTAAAGGTGAGGATCGCACCCGTAAAGGTGAGGATCGCACCCGTAAAGGTGAGGATCGCACCCGTAAAGGTGAGGATCAACACCGTCAAGATGAAAGGATCTGAATCAATGGCCTCGGAAGAGCTACGCGCCGCCATCCCGGCGGTTGATCGCGCCGCCGCGCCGCTGGCAGCCGTCCCCCTCGATGCGATCCCCCTGCCCTCCAACCGAGTAATCAACACGCGGGCCGGGGCGTCCGTGATCATCTGGCTGCTCGTGCTGGCCGTTCACACCCTGATCCCCCAGGTGAACCCAGGGTTTAAGATTCCTACCGACTACCTGAGCCCCGCCGCGCTGCTGGTGCTGGGGATCGCCCTGGTCAGTTGGGGGGTTGCCTACCTTGCCAAGGGGCGACGCGAGAATGTGCTGGCAATCTACCGGGTGCTGATCGTCCTGGGCGTCGCTCTGATCCCCTGGGAGGTCGCCGAGCGACTGGCATGGATCAAGCCGCCCTTCTTCCCGACGGTCAGCAAGGTGATCGGGGTCTACATTGAGGACTACCCGACCCTGCTGCTGAGCATCGCCTACTCGATGCGCCTGATGATCATCGGCTATGTTATCGGCAGCACCGTCGGCATCTGCAGTGGTCTGGCCCTGGGGTGGTCGAAGCACGTCAGCAACTGGGCGCAGTTCTGGATGCGCCTGATCGGCCCCATCCCAGCCACCGCATGGATCCCCCTGGCGATTGTGATCTTCCCCAACACCTTCAGCGCGGGCATCTTCCTAATCGCCTTCGCCTCGTGGTTCCCGGTCATGATGCTGACCTCGTCGGGAGTGGCGGGCGTGCCCAAGGCTCTGCTGGAGGCGGCCCAAACTCTGGGGGCCGACAATAAGCGCCTCCTGCGCCATGTGGTCATCCCTGCCGCCCTGCCCAACGTCTTCGTGGGTCTGTTCATGAGCTTGGGCACCGCCTTCGCCATCCTCGTGGTAGCCGAGATGATGGGCGTGAAGGCCGGGCTAGGCTGGTACATCACGTGGGCGCAGGGCTGGTCGGAGTACCACAAGGTTTATGCGTCTATGCTCGTGCTAGGCGCGCTGTTTATCATCGTCGTCTCAGGCGTCTTCAAGGTGCGCGACCGGCTGCTTAGCTGGCAGAAAGGTATCATTCGATGGTAGCCACCGCAACAGTGAGTCAGACCACCCCGTCAACCCTGGGGAGCGATGTCGAGCTGCTCGGCGTGAGCAAGTCTCGGCCCAAGGGGGCAGGCCGCGAGACCGGCGGGCCAGTGCTGAACCATGTGAGCTTGCGCGTCGAGCCGGGCAGCTTCGTCTCGATTGTCGGGCCGGGCGGCTGTGGCAAAACCACCCTGCTGCGCCTACTGGCCGGGCTTGAGCCGCCTAGCGCGGGACACGTGCATGTCGGTGGCCAGATCGTTCGTGGGCCAAGCCCACGGCGAGGGATCATCTTTCAGGACGCCAACCTCTTCCCCTGGCTGAGCGTCCTCAAGAATGTGACCTTCGGCCCGCTCTCGGTCGGGGTCAACCTCAAGGATGCCGAGGCTAGGGCGACGCACTGGCTCAATTTCCTGGGCCTGAGCAAATTCCTGCACCGCTATCCGCACCAACTCTCGGGCGGTATGCAGCAGCGCGTGGCTATCGCCCGTGCGATTGTCAACGAGCCGGATCTACTCTTGGCCGACGAACCGTTCGGTGGCCTGGACTGGATCACTCGCGAGCAGGTCTGCGACGAACTGCTGCGCCTGTGGCACACCACGCGCAAGACCTTCATCTATGTGACGCACGCCCTAGAGGAGGCGGTCTACATCAGCCAGCGTGTGATCGTCCTCTCAGCGCGGCCAGGCACGGTGGCCAGGATCATCGAGATCAACCTGCCCGAGCAGCGCTGGGCGGACGCCGATCTGCGCTTTAGCCCGGAGTATGCGCGCCTGGTTGAAGAGGTGCGCGAGGTATTCGCCGAGCAGACGGCGCGGGGATGAATGCAAAATGCAAAATGCAAAATGCAAGATGCAAGATGCAAGGGACGCGGAAATTTTTAAGTATCCCGGCGTCATGTCATTCTGAGCGAAGCGAAGAATCCCGGCCGGGACGCTTCGCTTCGCTCAGCG
>CAIRFY010000275.1 GCA_903877945.1 uncultured Oscillochloris sp.
AGCAGCCCAGCCAGCCAGATCAGCCCGCCGCTGAGGTTCACCGCCCGACTGTGACGAGCGTGGCGCAGGGTGCCGAGATCGCGCCGATCCTGGCCCGCAGGCTCTTCACCGATCACCCGGCGCAGCCACCATGCCCGCGCAGAGTAGTCATACTCGCCAACTTCACTGGCCCGAATCATCGGCATGTCAATTCAAAATGCACAATGCAAAATGCAAAATGCAACCTCCAATTTTGCATTTTGCATTGTGCATTTTGCATTGTTAATTCCCCAGCACCGGCGTACCCTGGATCGCGTTGATTACATCATTGACGGTGATCAGCAGCATCAGGGCCATCAGGGCGGCGAAGCCGAGAGCGTGGACGAGGGCCTCTTTCTCGGGCGGAACCTTCTTGCCGCCACGGATCCATTCGACAATGGAGAAGATGATGTGGCTACCGTCGAGGGCGGGGATAGGCAGCAGGTTGAGCAGGAAAAGATTCAGGCTCAGGATGGCCGTCAGGTTCCAAAATGCCAACAAGCCACCGGGTTGCTGGATAACCTCGCCCGTCGCCCGAGCAATCCCCACCGGGCCAATCGGCTGGCTGGCGGCTGGGGACGACGGGGAGAAGATGCCCATGATCGACGCCGGCAGCGATGAGAGCGACCTGAGCATTTGACTCGTGAGAGCAATGCTGTCGCTCACCCCACGCCCCGCCGCCGCTATCGGGCTTACCGGCTTGTGGACGGTCTTTTGCGAGTAGCTAAATCCAAAGCCAAGATTGTAGCGTGTGCCATCAGGCGCAGACCAGGGGCCGGGCGTCACTTTGAGCATGATCTCCTTGCCGTCGCGCAGCACCACCGCATCTAGCGTGCGCCCCTGGCTGGCCTGGGCGGTCTTCGGGACGAGCGCGCTGTCAGTCATCTCCTGGCCATCGAGGCGAATGAGTTCATCGCCCTTCTGAAAACCAGCGATGGCGGCGGGCGTAGTGGCGTACACATCGCCGATATACTGGCCTCCCGACGGCGTCGGCACACCCTGGATCATAAAGATCACCGACAGGATGACCATCGCCAAAAGCAGGTTCATCAGCGGGCCCGCCACCATCACCAGGATCTTACGCCAGGGCGTGGCGGCGGCCAGGCTGCCACCCGCACCATAGAGGCTATCCTGCCCCTCGTCGCTATTAGCGAAGCGCACGAAACCGCCGAGGGGCAGCCAGTTCAGCGTATACTTCACGCCGCCGCGCTCGAACATGACCAGGGCACGCGGGGGGTAGCCAATGCCGAACTCCTCGACCTTGATCCCCATCCAGATCGCGCAGACGAAGTGACCGATCTCGTGGACAACCACCAGCAGGCCAAGCATGAGCAGGAAGGCGCCAATAGAGAGCAACGTCGTAACCATAAGTAGGGTGCTCCGCAGGGATATAACAACGGAGGCGGGCATGCGCCCGCCTCTAGCCATCTCTGCTTAAAGTGTACCTGATCACGATTTGAGTGTCAACAGAACCAGATAGTAGATCACAGGGGCGGTAAAGAGTAACGAGTCGATCCGGTCAAGGATGCCGCCGTGGCCAGGGATAAGCTGGCCCGAGTCTTTGATCCCGATCTGGCGCTTGATCAGTGACTCGACCAGATCACCAAGGGGACCCACCACACCAGCGGTAGCTCCAATCAGGACGGCAGCGGTGTAGCTGATCGGTAGCCCCAGGATGGCCACGGCGAGCATCGCGGAGAGTGCCGAGGCCACGAAGCCGCCGACGGCTCCCTCCCAACTCTTCTTTGGGCTGAGGATGGGGGCCATCTTGTGGCGACCAATGGCCCGGCCCACAAAGAAGGCGGCGGTATCCTGGAGCCACGTCACAGCGAGAACAAGAAAAATCCAGGATGTGCCCGGTGGAATGTGCAGGAGTGTCAGCCAGCCGCCGTGCAGGGGTGTATGAATCTGGCCGAGCAGGATGAAGTAACTGAGCAGACCACCAACATAGTAGGCTCCGCCGAAGGTGAGCGCCCAGCTTTCCAGGCTGCTGCTGCGGTCGCCGGGAAGTAGTTCGTAGGTCAGGCTACCAATGATCGACAGACAGATGATGGCCCCGCTGAGGTCAAAAGTTATGGTCGGCTGGAGTGCAGCGGCGGCGCAGAGCGTCAGACTAATCAGCAGGCCCACCCACAGGCGTGGGGCATAGCCGCCTTGGCGCATGATCCCGGCGAGTTCGAACATTGCGAGGACAATGCAAAGCCCGACCAAGATCGCCGTAGACCATGGCCACCAGGCGGCGGCGATGACAATCGGGATCAGGACGCTGACGCTGGCGACGCGGAGCGCCAGGGAGCTAGCTCTGCTCGGGGAGTCCGCCGAAGCGGCGTTCGCGCCGTCCATAGTCTCGTATTGCCTGATGGATATGCTCGGGTTGGAAATCGGGCCAGAGTACCGGCGTAACCCAGTACTCACTGTAGGCCGCCTGCCAGATCAAAAAGTTTGAGATGCGCCGCTCACCGCTGGTGCGGATGACGATATCGGGGTCGGGCATCCCGCTGGTGTACAAGTGATCGTTGATCAGTTGCTCGTCGATCTGATCAGGGCTGACACCCTGCGCTACCAGATCACGCACCGCATCGACAATATCCGCACGCCCACCATAGTTAAAGGCGACGGCCAGGGTCAGCCCAGTATTCCGATGCGTGAGGTCGATAGCGTGCTGCACCTTGCGGCGCAGGCGGGCGCTGAGCCCATCGAGTCGCCCGAGGTGCCGCAGCCTCACGTGCTGCTCGTGCAGGTTCCGGGTTTCGCGGTCGATGAAGTCGCCAAGGATTTGCATCAGCCCCTGAACTTCTAGGGATGGCCGGGTCCAGTTCTCGGTGGAGAACGCATAGATCGTCAGGTAGCGCACGCCAATCGCATCGCACTCCTTGATGATTGCGCGGATATTCTCGGTGCCGGCGCGGTGCCCGGCCATGCGCGGCAGGCCGCGCTGCTTCGCCCAGCGTCCGTTCCCATCCATAATGATGGCGATATGGGCGGGGATGCGCGTTCCTTCGAGCGGGCTCTCGGTGCTGCTCATGGCCTTCTCTGATCCGCTATCGAGGAGCGAAGCCAGCGATCCCGTGCTGCCCCGGTGCTACACGACAAGGACTTCCGCCTCTTTATCAGCGCCAATCTGGTCGAGGTCTTTCATGGTGCGGTCGGTAAGCTGCTGAACCCGCTCCTGGCCACGGTGCTGGTCGTCCTCGCTGATCAGCTTCTCGGCTTCCATCTGCTTGAGGTCGTCGATCGCCTCGCGGCGCTGGTTGCGCACCGAAACCTTCAACTCCTCAAGCCGGTGGCGCACCATCTTGACCATCTCGCGGCGGCGCTCCTCGGTGAGTTGGGGCACAGCCAGACGGATCACGCGCCCGTCGTTGCCTGGGTTAATCCCGAGATCTGAATTCTGGATAGCCTTCTCAATCACCTTGATCATACCATTATCGAAGGGCTGGATTACAATCAGCCGTGACTCGGGCACGCTGATGTTGGCCAGTTGGTTCAGCGGCATAGGTGCGCCGTATGCCTCGACTTGTAGGTGTTCGACCATGCCGGACGATGCACGACCGGTGCGGATCGTTGCGAGGTTATGCTTGAGGGCCTCGGTGGCCTTTTTCATGCTCGCCTCAAACTCGCGCAGGACATCGTTGATCATCACGCGCCTCCTGGATCATTACTTACGAGTGTGCCCACGCGCTCACCCATCACGATCCGCTCGATCGTGCCGGCCGCAAGGGCGTTAAAAACGATGATCGGAATAGCATTATCCATACAAAAGGTGAGGGCGGTGCTATCCATCACCGCAAGCCCCCGGTTCAGCGTGTCCATATAGGTGATGTGATCAAAGCGGGTGGCGTTCGGGTCGAGGCGCGGGTCGGCGCTATAGACACCATCGACGCCATTCTTCGCCATGAGGATCACCTCGGCGTGAACCTCAACGGCGCGCAAGGCGGCCGCCGAGTCGGTGGTGAAGTAAGGGTTGCCGGTGCCGCCGCCGAGGATCACCACCCGGCCCTTCTCCATATGCCGTGTGGCCCGTCGCCGAATGTAAGGTTCCGCCACCTCGTCCATCTGCATGGCCGTCATTGCACGCGTGTCGAGTCCGTGGCGCTCAAGCACATCTTGCATCGCCAGGGCGTTGATCACCGTGGCGAGCATGCCCATATAGTGCGACTGCGCCGTATCCATGCCACGCTCAATCGACTGATTGCCGCGCCAGATATTTCCGCCGCCGATTACCACGGCAATCTCAACACCGTGCTTCACGACCTTCTCGATCTCTTGGGCCAGGAAATCGAGCATCTCATAGCTGACGCTCTCACCGTCATCGCCCTTGATCTGCTCACCGCTCAGCTTGATCAGGATGCGCCGATATTTTGGCTCTTGCATAGGATATGAAGAAGGCAGGAGGCAGGGCATAGTTAGCAGGCACCAACACCTGCTTCCTGTCTCCCACCTCCCGCCCTCTGAATGTTAGGCGCCAACTTCGTAGCGCACAAAGCGGCGGACGACGATATTCTCACCCAGCTTGGCGATGGCCTCTTTCAGCTTCTCCTCGATTGTGCGCGAGGAGTCCTTGACGAAGGGCTGGGCGAGGAGCACACTCTCCTTCACAAAGTTCTCGCGGGTCAGGCCGCTCTCGGTTACCGCCTCGTCCGTCACCTCAGCCTCGGTGATATAGCGCGGGTTGAGGGCGACGATATGCTGAGCGAGGGCGTTGGCCAAACTGCCGAACTCCTCTGTGCGGCCCACAAAGTCCGTCTCACAGTTCAGTTCGACGATACCGACGATCCGTGAGCCATAGTGGGTATAGACACCGATCAGACCCTCTTTCGCCTCGCGGCTGGCCTTCTTCGAGGCCGCCTCAATGCCGCGCTCGCGGAGGATCTCAATCGCCTTATTGATATTGCCCTCGGTCTGCTCAAGGATGTCCTTGCACTCCTTGACGCCGGCACCGGTGCGCTCACGCAGTTCTTTCACAAGCTCAATGGAAACAGCCACGATCCCTCTCCTTAAACATGAGTGCTAATGAGTTCTATTGCGTGCGTCCCGTTTGCCCGTATCGGCACGCGCCGACACGGGCATACAGACGCGGTCACTGGGCGAGTCTAGCTATCGTGGGAGGACTGGCGGCGATCTATGCCCTCCTGCGCGGCGTCGGCGATCTTGCTGGTCATCAGGCGGATGCCACGGATCGCGTCGTCGTTGCAGGGGATAACATAGTCGATCTGATCCGGGTCGCAGTTGGTATCAACCATTGCAACCACCGGCACGCCAACCTTCGCGGCCTCCTGGACGGCCAATTCCTCTTTGTGCGGGTCGATGATAAAGAGGGCACCGGGGAGGCGATCCATCGACTTCAGGCCGCCGAACACGCGGTTCAGCTTGCCAATCTCTTCCTCAAGCTTCAGACCCTCGGCCTTGGTGAGCCGCGAAAAGTCGCCCCGGTCGCGCTGGGCCTCAAGATCGGCGAGCCGCTTGAGCCGGGCGCGGATGGTGGAAAAATTCGTTAGGGTGCCACCGAGCCAGCGCTGAGTGATATAGTACTGCCCGGCGCGGGACGCCTCTTCGACCACGGCCTCTTGGGCCTGCTTCTTCGTGCCAACGAAGAGAATCTTCTCGCCGCGAGCCGTCAGGTCAGCAATAAAGCGATAGGCCGCAGTAACGCCGGAGATCGTCTTCTGAAGATCGAGAATGTGGATGCCGTTGCGCGCCGTGAAGATGTAGGGCCGCATCTTCGGGTTCCAGCGATTCGTCTGGTGGCCAAAGTGGGCACCGGCCTCAAGCAGGGCCTTGATCGACACAACACGCGTATTTGTCTGGGTCATAGCTCTTCTCATGCTCCTTACAATACGGTCGATACCATATCCGCCACCCCCCGCGCCCGATGCCCGAACCGGCGCTGCCGGCAGGAGGGGACATCGTTGGGGAGTGTGTGTATTTGGTGCGCGAAGCACACCGCCGGGCAGTATAGCACAAAAAAGGGAACATGAGGGCAGGTAGGAAAATTGTACTACACTGATAGCCCGCCTGTTGACGGGCCGGGTACGTGACCAGGGCATGTGCAAAGTCACCCTCCGAATTGTACTGCGGTAAAAAAGATGTGGATAACGATATGCCCTAAGGGAGAGGGGGCTGGGAGGCGAGGATGCGAGGATGCGAGGATGCGAGGAGGCGAGGATGCGAGGAGGCGAGGATGCGAGGATGCGAGGATGCGAGGATGCGAGGATGCGAGGATGCGAGGATGCGAGGATGCGAGGATGCGAGGATGCGAGGATGCGAGGATGCGAGGATGCGAGGATGCGAGGATGCGAGGAT
>CAIRFY010000276.1 GCA_903877945.1 uncultured Oscillochloris sp.
GAATTTGCCACCGATCCCCCCGCCGGTGCCACAGAATTCGCCACCGATCCCCCCGATGTGTACGGTGGAGCTTGCGCCGGGTTGTTCGCGTAGTATTGCCGATGGCGAGCTCCAGATCACCCGCAGCTACCTCCTTGATGCGCTCCCTCGCAACATCGCGATCCGTGAGAAGGCGCGCATGGTGCTTGGCTTTAGTTCCCCACTTCAGGCGGTGAGCATGCGCGAGGGTGGACACTGCGCGATCCGCTGGGCACGCGGCTGGTATCTGCACGCCTTTAAGCCGGTTTTTCTCGGTGAGCAGAAGCTCGATCACGGCGAGGCACTGCTCCTCGAACAGACAACAACCTTGGTGATTGGCCGCGAGGGCTGGCCGATCACCATCCGCCTGAGTTCGACGCTTTTCACCCGCTAGTAGCTCCGCCCAGGGTGGGTGGGTATTCATTTTTCGTGTTCACAAGCATACACAGGAGGTTCTCTCATGGCGCTAATTCGCATGGACGTTGACCAGGCCCAGACGACAATCAATAAGGTTAACCAGACACTGGACGAGCTGAATAATCAGCTCTCGGCACTCGGCAGTTCTGTTAACGATCTGCTCGGCGCATGGGAGGGTCAGGCCCAGACTCAGTTTTCGCATGCATGGGACGACTGGCGCTCCCGCTTTAAGACGACAATCGATGAGCTTCAGCCGATGTCTCAGGGGCTCAGCACTGAGCGTCAGCAGATCATCGATGCCGATAGCTCCAGTTCGTTCACCGACTAGGCTTACGGATCGGGTTAGGTTCACAGCAGGAATTTGGGGGCAATACCTTTCACATAAGCCGTCAGATGCCATCCACGAATAGGTCACGAATATGCGAATAAGGCTCTACGCTGCGCTATTCGTATATTCGCGACCTATTCGTGGACAGCGCGGCATGGCCTTATGTGAAAGATACTGGGTCTGGGGGTTGCTGACCTCCGAAACGATGCTGTGTTTGGCTGAATGTGCCAGCTTTGCCGACACATTCAGCCAGACGTAGCTGAGAATCTCAGCCTACACGGTATTGAAAGAGGCGATAGGTGAGTACACGTTCTGTTGAGACGCCGGGTAGCCAGAGTCCAGAGTCGTCACCCGACCTGTTTAACCGGCCGCCGCGTGTGCTGCTGGTGTCGCCCACCGATGAGGTTGAGATTCCTGGGCCACCTCAGGCGGTGCAGCCCCGTGGCTCCACACGCCTGATTGGTATTGCTATTCCCCTTATCTCATCCCTTGTCTATCTCAGTGTGGCTGCCGCCCGTGGAAACCTGCTGAGCTCGTTGCCAATCGTCCTGATTGCCGGGATCAGTGCCTATGTTGGCTACGATGCCTATCGGCGTCAGCGGCGCGACCACGAGGCCGCTGTTGCTGCCTACAAATCAACCTACCAGGATGCGCTGGAGCGCACGCGCAAGCGCTTAGAGATCCTGGATCGTCAGCAGCGCGCCTGCTACGAAGAGAATAATCCCGATCTGCCCCAACTGCTCCAGATTGCTGCCGGTGAGCGCAATCGCGCTGGTGATTCTGTTCCCGCCGCTCGCCTCTGGGAGCGCCGCCCCAACGACCCTGACTTTCTCGCGCTGCGGGTTGGGCGCGGCGACCGGCCCACAAATCTGTCGCTGAAGCTGCCGAGCCTCAACGCCTATGCCGCTGATGGAAGCGAGTCGCTTCAACTGGCGGCGCAGTACCAGGTGCTGCGAAATGTTCCTGTGGCCATCGATCTGCGCACCCTGGGTGCCATCGGTATCGCTGGGCCGAGCGGTCGGGCGATGAATTTGCTCCAGGCGCTGCTCTGGCAGGTTGCTGTTCACCATTCGCCCTCAGAGGTGCGTATCGCGGCGCTCTGGGATGCCCAGTTCGATGAATCGTGGGGCTGGCTGCGCTGGCTTCCGCATACCCGTACCCTCGATGGTGATGAGAATTACCGCCTGTTGGCCCGCTACGACCGCAGCCCTGAGGCGTTACACAAGGTACTGGGGGCGATCTCCAAGGAGATCAAGCGCCGCGCTGAGGACGACCAGCCGAGCGGCAGCCGTCCGCATCTGGTGGTGGTGCTGAGCGAGTACCACGCTCATCGCGATAAAAGCGCCCTCTTTGCCCAATGCATCGCCGCAAAGCATCTCGATGTGAGTACAATCTGTCTGGTTCCTGAGGTGCGCGATGTGCCTAGCGAGTGTGGCGGCTATATCGACCTGAACCACGGTGGCTCGGCCAGCCACACGCGCATGGGGGTTGCCGGAACGAGTGGGGGTTATACGGTTTTTACCGCCGACCTAGCCAATACTGCAGATAGCACGGTGCTGGCGCAACGCCTCGCCCCAATCGAGCTTGCCAATGTCGATGGCGGTCGTGAAATGCCGCGTAACGTCCAACTACTGTCGCTATTGGGTATCAGCGACGCCGCGAGCTATACGCCGCAGACACTTTGGGACAAGGCACTGACTGATAGCTGGCACCCCGTCCCTGTGGGTCGTCGGAACGCCGACGAGCTGCTGGAGATCAACCTGAACGAGGGTACCCACGGCGTTCACGGTATGATCGCCGGTGCCACCGGTGCCGGAAAGAGCGAGTTGCTGCTGAGCTTCCTGATGGCCCTCGCGATCAAACATCACCCGCACCGACTGAATTTTTTGCTGATTGACTTTAAGGGCGGAGCCACTTTTCGCGACATCGACGAACTGCCCCATACCGCCGGTATGGTGACGGATCTCTCGGGATTCCTGGCCGAGCGCGCCCTGATCGCCATGAACAGCGAGCTTGACCGACGCAAGCGCCTGCTGGCAACCAATAACGTGCCCAATATCCGCGCCTATCGCAAGAGCGGGCTGGATCAGCACGGTGCGCCGCTGCCCAACCTGCTGATCGCAATCGACGAGTTTGATGAGATGATCCGCGACTACCCGCAGTTTCAGGATGAGTTGATCCGGGTGGGTAAGCAGGGCCGCTCGCTCGGTGTTCACCTGCTCTTCGCCACGCAGCAGCCCTCGCTGATTAAAGAGGGTCTGTTGAACAACCTGAGCTACTGGATGTCGCTGCGGGTGAACTCACGCGACGATAGCCGGGCGATGGTTGGTGTCCCTGATGCGGCACTTTTAGGCACCGACACGCCGGGGCGTGGTTTTTTTCGCGACAAGAATAGCGGCGTGCGGATGTTTCAGTCGGCGCTGATTACGGCGCTGTACCGGCCCAGCGCGGGATCGAGCCGCCGCGAGGTGGATGTCACTGGCCGTGTGCTGGAGAACACCGGGGAGACTCGCGCACACCAGATGCTCCAGGGTCGCCTCGACAATCTGAATGAGAAGCTGAAGATCATCCAGACTCAGGCCCAGCGCACGCAGTTGATCGAGCAGGAATCTGAGCAAATGGGTACGCAGTTGATGGGGATCTTTGAGTGGGCACCCACTGTCAAACCTGCGGGAGCCATCCGTCAGACGATCAGCGACGAGATCCGGCGGCTACTCCAGACGATTATCGACCTACCGGCGCTCAGCGGGGCAGATGCCGTCGCTGAGGCGATTGAGCAGCAGATCGCCGCTGCCGCCGGGGCCATTATTAGCCGCCTGCTGGGCGACCGCGAACAGATCAGCGAGATTCGCCTGATCGCCCGCCAGATGGTGGCAACCCAGGGCGCACGCTACGCCGCCAAGAAGTTCCCGATCTGGGAAGAGCCGCTACCGAGTATGTTGCCCCTCGTCAGCCTTGTCAGCCGCAGCGCGACGCTGAGCGGCTGGCTTGATGTGCCCTACGGGCTGATCGATCAGCCCGAGGCAGCTTGCCACGCTCCGCTGCGCACCGATCTGGCCGGGGCCGGTGGCAACCTGTTGGCTGTCGGCACGTCGGGAAGCGGGAAGACGACCCTGCTGCTCACGCTGATTCTGGCACTGGCCGACACCCACAGCCCATCAGATCTCTGGTTCTATATCATTGATGGCGCGGGAACCGGCCTGGGGCTGCGCGACACGCTGCCGCACATCGCAGACACGATTGTCTCGCGCCAGCACGTCCTCATTGAGCGACTGCTGGTTGAACTCCAGGATCAGATCGAAGTTCGGCGCACCCTCTTCGCCCAGTACGGCGTGACAAGTCTGCTCCAGTTCCGCAGCGCACGCGCACGCCAGACCGAACAGATGCCGTCGGCACCGCCGGCCCTGGTGGTGGTAATCGACAACCTCGTTGATCTCATCGGGCAGAGCGAACAGGCGGTAGACACCCTCAAGTCGCTCATGCGCGAGGGACGGGCCTACGGGATCTTTTTTCTCGTCAGCGCCTACGGGCTGCGTGAGGCTGCCAACCTTGCGAATTCCTTCGAGACCAGGCTGGCCCTCCACGTCAACAGCGATGATGACTCGCACGCGCTGATTGGCAAGGACTACGCCAGCCGCCTGATCCGGCCCGACCAGCCGGGACGCGCCTTCTTGCGCGGGTCGCCCCGCCCGGTGGAGGCCCAGATTGCCCTGCCCGCCATCCGTGCGCGCACGGTGGACGCGAGTGCGCCAGTTCGCGAGGGCGACACGGAGGTGGCCTACAGCGACATCACGCAAGAGGTGAATCGCTCCACTGATGAGATTCGCAAGCGCTGGCTCGGTGCTGCAACGGTTGACCCGGCAGGTATGCCACGCCGCCTCCAGATGCTCCCGACGGTTGTTGAACTGCCCGCACTGCTCGCCGCCACTCCGCAGGTCGCTCCGCCCGCGTGTGAGATTCCGCTCGGCACCGACGGTGCCTCGCTCCAGCCGCTTATCTGGTCGCTGGATCGCACCGCGCACCTGCTTGTCACCGGTGGCCCGCGCACCGGCAAGAGTACGCTGCTGCGCTCTGCCGCCGCCGCCCTTGCCGAGCGCTACCCCGAGAGCGTCGAGCTTGTGCTGGTGGATTACAGCCTGCGCACCCTGCGCGACATTGAGCGCCTGCGGGCGGTACGGCGCTTCACCGATCTGCCCGTTGGCACGGCCAAAGAGCTACGCGATGTCACTGTTATCGGCGATAAAGACGAACTGGCGGCGGTACTCCAGGTACTCAAGACCGACCTCGATGGCCGCCTGCGCGATCTGCGCAAGGGCCTGTCAGTGGCCCGGCGCACTGTCCTGGTGATCGACAGTTGGGATCTGGTAGTTCAGGACTACCCCACCACGGTGCAGATCGACAGCTTCGTGCGGCGGGGCGGCGACATCGGTATGCACTGCCTGATCGCCTACACCGACCCGAGCGTTGGGTCGAGCCACGCGATGCTGAAGGCAGCCCGCTCAAACTATGTCGAGATCGTCATGGGCCGACCGGCCTTCGACAGCGCCCCCTACACCACCGCAATCAACCGCCGCTTCAAGAGCGCCTTGGTCGGCGAACTGCCCCTCGGTCGCGCCTTCGTGCTAGAAACCGGACAGACCCGCATGGCCCAGATCGCCCGCGCCGACGCGGACATGATAACGCGGCTCTCCGTGGCCGCCACGCCAAACCTCGTACCCGCCCAACCTGATCATCAGCCAACGGGGGAGCCATGACATCGATCATCCGCGCCAACACCGACCAACTGCGCAGCGTGGCCCGCCAGATGCGCGGGGCCGCCGACCAGATCCTCGCTGACACGGGGGCCAGCGCCCGCGAGATGGAGGCGCTCGCCGAGACCTGGAGCGGCAGTGCCCGCGACCGGGGCATGGCCCGCTGGGCGGAGATCCACCCACGTTACCAGCCCGCCGCCGAGCAGCTCAACCACTTCGCCAGCGAACTCGACGGCCTTGCCGCCAGGCTGGAGGAGGCCGCACGGGTGTTTGGGGATGGGGGAGTAATGGGTGTGAGAGGAGCGGCTTTTCTGACAGGCTTTTTCCTAGATCCTGGGTTTCGGCCATCTTTCCCCCCGATTGGCGACCCTGGGTTCGACATCCCACCCCATCGGCTGCCTCCTGGTTTTGCCCCCCCCTTTCACGGAGAACACAGAGGGCAAATCCCAGGCGATTTTATGCTTCCCGATCCGGCATTCCCATCGAACAAGCAACCCCCTGGATTCGATCCAATCTCTCCCGGAGAGATAAAGCCAGGTTTTACCACTCTTCCTCAACCCTTCACTAGCCCTGACTCGCAGATACATACGTGGCCGCGCCCGATCCTCCCAATTCTCGACGGTTCCAAGGGCGACTATAAATTGCTTGAATATGACCCACACACTGGTTTGGATCACCCCAATGATCTAGGAATCCGCTACGCGGTGGTGACAGGCGCAATCGCAACGACAGCAACAGTGGTTGGCGTCACCGCAATTGGCGCAGCGATGGCGACCGGGAGTGCCAAAGCTGAGGCAGGTGCCTATGAGGCCGGCGTCGGTATAAGTCAAGGAAAGGATGGTCCTTCAATTGGGGCTTATGGCGAGTTTTACACGGGGCAGGCCAAGGCCGAGGGCGTCATCGGCGATAGGAATCTTGGGGTAACTGGCGATGCAACCGTACGTGGCCCTGGAGTCGAGGGCTTTATCGGACTGAGAGATGGTGAGGTTGGAGCGAAGATCGGCGGATCCCTCGTATCAGTCGAGGGCGAAGTTGGAGCCAACATCGCGGGCGTCAATGTCGGACTAAAGGGCGAGGTTGGGCTGAAGGCCGAGCTAGGCTTTGAGCTTGGAAAGAAGGATATTAAGGTGTGCCTGCCATTTGTCAGCTTTGGAATTTCGTTCGGCGGCGCGAAGGATGGCCACGTATGAGTACGCTAAACCATGGGGAACGAGCGATGCAATCCATTGTCCTTGAGCGTGCAGAGTTCCTGGCGCTGCTCGACGTTGTCCGTGCGACAGCAATTGTAGGTATTGATAAGGCAGACCTCTTCTCGGCAAGCGCCAACGAACACGGGCGGAAGATTGAGGAAGGCCATCGCCTACTTGCTGATCGCGGTCTGCTGCGCTTTGGTTCCGACGGGCTGCGCGTACTCGACATGGGCCTCGTCTCCATCGCCACTGTCCTGGCATACCCAGATCTGGCGTTGATCAGCGTGCGAGCGACACCGGGCGTTGGTCGGCAACTATTCCTGCACTATGTACGCGAAGGTGCCGTTGTTGAGCAGACATTTCCCCAAGAAGGGCAGCATCGTCTCGCCACCCTAGCGAACCCCCACTCACTCCTGGATCGTTTGCTTGAAGTGCTGCCGGTGGATGATAAGGATAGCGCCGAAGCGAGCGCACAACTACCCCAATCCGAATTTCTGAGCGCCAAAGAGTATGCCGAGCAGGGGCGAACAGCAGATGCAGTAGCCATCTTCACCCAGCACGGTCTTACAATTGAGACGAGCCTAACCTTGGTCAATGCAATTGCGGCCCCTAGCTTCAGCGGCACCATCGCTCTGCTACGCTGTGAGGGTACACAGATCGTCGATGCCCGCAACCCGGCAGTTGTCCAGGGCCGTGAGTCGGCGTGGATGATCGTGCAGACAGTTGCGGGTGAGTCATCGTTCACGATCACACGTATCAACCGACGGAGTTTCCGCGATCAACTGGCCGCCTATTTCGGCGAGTTGATCGTAGTCCAATTGCCGTCTGCCTAGAATTTTGTAGACATCTGCACAGGTAGCTCTATGTCATCGATCATCCGCGCCAACACCGACCAACTGCGCAGCGTGGCCCGCCAGATGCGCGGGGCCGCCGACCAGATCCTCGCTGACACGGGGGCCAGCGCTCGCGAGATGGAGGCGCTCGCCGAGACCTGGAGCGGCAGCGCCCGTAACCGGGGCATGGCCCGCTGGGCGGAGATCCACCCACGCTACCAGCCCGCCGCCGAGCAGCTCAACCACTTCGCCAGCGAACTCGACGGCCTCGCCGCCCGCTTGGAGGAGGCCGCACGGGTGTTTGGGGATGGGTTGGGAGGTACAGGTTCGGATAGCGGGGGAGGTAAAGCTGACAATTCTTGGCTAGATCAGGCCAAAAAAGACCATAACAGTACGATTCGTCCATCTGAGACAAAGATGGACGGCGTCTTTGATCTGATGCAAGGACGTAAAAATGAGAAGAGACCAGATCTTCAAATTTATCAAGTTGGCGAGAATGAGTTTGTGGTTCTTTTACAAGGCAGTGATATGAATCAAGTCGGCGGGATGAACCCACTTCTTCCGAATGCTTTTATATCAGGCACAGGTTTTTCAACGGCTTTTACTGAGACTATTCGCACAAAACTCTTGGATCTAGCAAAAAAACACCCGAATGCCAATATTAATCTTGTTGGCTATAGCCAGGGCGGAATTGAGACTCAAAATCTTGCTAGAGACCAGTCTTTCTGGAATAATAGCGGATTGAATATCGCTTCTATATCAACCTATGGCACGCCTAATACCTTTAGCAGTCCTAAGGTTGCATATAACTATGATGCTCCAGGAGATATAGTCAGTAACTATGGTACAACTCTGGGAGGAGTGGCAATCCTAAGTGGATTGTCAAATCCTAATCCTTTGGTTCAAATGGCAACAGCAGTGGGTGTATATAAAGGGGTCGGGGTTCATACCAGTGACTATTTCAATGATTCTCCCTCAAAAACGCGTCAGCTAATGGCAAAGGATGCAGCCCCATGGATAAAGAATAACTCTAACGCTAGTCGTGAATGGGTACTCTATGACTCTGCTGATGACGGCGATCATTCGTATCAAGAAGTAGGAAAGGCTGTTATCGCTAACACAATGACAAAGGTTGGAGAGTCTGCCGTAAACACCTACAACGCCGCCACCAAAACGGTCGCTCAGGTCGCTGATGCTACTGGAAAGGCTGCCAACAATGCGGTTAAAGAGGGCGGCAAGCTTATCGGGGATACGATACAAGCCGTGAAACAGAATATGCCTGGCCCGATCCTCGGTTTCGTCGGCGCATTCTTGTAGCCAGCAGGTTCTATTAGAGGTAGCAATCATGACTACGGGCGACATTACCACCTTCACCCTCAGCCAGGAGGAGGTTTACGTTCTGCTGGATCAGGTACGCGCCAGCGGCATGCTCGGGGTTGATCTGACACCGCTAGAGTCGCTCGATGACGCACAGCGCCAATCGTTGCTGGCATCTGCCGGGCGGGCGCTCCGTGCCCGTGGCATCGTCGGGGTCGGAACCAACGGACAGCCGTTGCTCGACAGCGCCGTTCGTGCGACCATCCATGCTGCCGCTTTTGCGCCACACATCCTCGCCGCGATCTCCCGCAGATCAGATGAAAGTAGTGTGGTGGTATATATTGTCCATCACGCCGATCCGCTCTGGGTTGAACACACGCAGCCCGCCCCCGGACTGCATCAGTTTGCGCTCTCCCCCGATCCGCTTGATGTGCAGACACGCATCGAACAGATCCTTGGCCTCGGCTCACAGCCTGCGCCGCCCGCCAAAGGGTTCAACATCGATCAGCCTGAGCTTGAGCGTATCACCGCTGCCGCAACTGCCGATGTCCAAGCACTCCAGCATGCAATCGCCACCGCAGGGGCTGATACGCCGACCGCGCAACTCTTCGCTGAGTTGCTCGCTGGGCCGCGTGACTCAGCGCTGCTTCAGGTCGTTGACCGACGCGAGGACGAGGAGCGAACTCATACCATCACGGTGATGGGCAACCAGCAAGGCATGTGGATCATGCAGACAACCAAACCTGCCACGCTGCTCTGTCAGCCTGCCAGCGCCGCCGATGTCCGCCATGCGATCACCGAACTAGTCGAGCAACTGTAACTACCTAAGACAAGGTTCGTAGGTACTTGAAAGTTTGGGTACGTGCGGCATGTTCTGTTGCAGCAAATCTGCAATCTGAAACCTGAAACCTGAAACCTTGTCTAAGAAAGAGTCCCTATGAACAGCTTCGAGTTCTGGGCGCACATGCAGTCCTATGCGCAGATGAGCCGCCTGTGGTGGTTCACCTTCGCGGCGCTGCCGGCAATGATCGTCGCGGGCGGGGCCTACCTGCTGATGGCCTTCGGCTTGCGCCGTAAGCGCGGCGCACCGATCATCTTCTTCTGGCTGATGGTGGCCAGCGTGCCGGCGCTGCTTACGTTCCCGTCGTTCTATGTCAGTACCAGCCTGGATGCCGCCCTCGCCCAGGTTAGTTTTCATATGCCCGCCAGCGCCCAGGAGTTCCCCCTGACGTCGGCGCGCCAGATCGGCGCGGCCCTCGATACCCTCGGCCTCTACGGTATCGTCGGCGCGGCCCTTTCCCTGGTGGTACTCTTCGCCGCCTCCCTGGTCGGCGAGGTTCCGGTCGCTAGCCAGTACGCCCAGCACATTTCCCAGGCGTTCACCAAGGCCATGACCCGTGCCGTCAACCCTGGGCGCAAGGGGACGCTTTCTGGCCAGCACGGTGTGTTGCGGGTGATCCAGGGCTCGGCTTCCGGTACCCAGTATGTGGTGCGCAGTGGCACCATCGGCAAGCAGGAGGCCGATATTCTGATCACGGACACGATTATCTCGCGGCACCACGCCCGCCTGGATGTGAGTGACGCCGCCGTGCGAATCGCCGATATAGGCAGCACGAACGGCACCTATGTGGTGCGCGGTGGCCAGGAGTATGAGATCCCGGCGTCGGGGTTCGATCTGGCCCCAAACGATACGATCTTCCTCGGCCCGCCCTCGATGCCCACCGCCGTCGCCCTTACCTATGAGAAGAGCGGAGCCTGATATGTGCCGTCTGATCGTTGCTGCTGTAGTCCTCGCCCTGCTGACCGGTGCAAGCGCCGCTCTCGCTCAGGGTGTCCCGCAGGCCACCGTGACCACCTACGCCATGAAGATCGACGGGCAGCATATTGAGGTGCTGTTCCGCGTGGCTGACCGGGCATCGGGCCGCGATATTCAGAATCTTAAGCCCGCTGATGTGACGCTTTCTGAGGATGGTGCGGCTGTCGCCGGGCGCGCCGATCTGCACGAAGAGCGTGCCGACAACGCGCTGCCCACGCGCCTCATCGCCCTCGATGACCCCTCCGGCGCGACCCTGATCAAGGGGAGTACGCCCGTAACCCTAACTGTGGCGGGCGCAACTATCGGGGTGGTCTATGATGTGAGTACCCTGACAAATACCGCCAGTGATAAGACAAACTACATCGAGCGCGGACGCATGCTGATCGAGGCGCTGCTGGAGGCTGGGCGCACCCAGGCCCCCGAGAACCCTGAGGCGATTGGGCTCTTCTTCCCGCTGAGCGTCCCGGCGGTTTCCGGCCAGGAGATTCGCCCCAAAGATCTGGCTGGTTTCGTCCAGGATCGCAACGCGGTGATCAACGCCCTGCGCCAGCAAGCTCCGCGCACAACCAAAACCAACGTCTTCGATACGCTCGCGGTGGCGATTGGGATGACCGCTGATGAGGCCAGTCATCGCGGCACCGACGCCTATGTGCTGCTTGTCACCGATGGCGGTGACTCTGCCAGCGTCGGCTCCTACGACGCACTCGTTAGTGCGGCGACCTCGCGAGGGGTGAAACTGCTCATCCTCGGCGTCGGCCCACAGAAGCGGCTCGCCGCCAACGCCGCCGCTCTGACCACTCTTGCTGGTCGTAGCGGCGGGGCGTTTCTGCCTAACCCCGACGCGGGCGCGGTACAGAACCTGTATCGCAGCAGCGTCGTTCCTACCGGGCAGAGCGCCTACGTGGTGAGCTACACCACCACGCTGATCGACGATGACAAGCCTCATTCCCTGGTAATCCAGGTAAGTGGGACGGCGGCTGGACAAAGCGATCATCTCCCCATTGCCCGAAACGGCATGATTGGCTCCCAATCCGCATCCCTACCTATCGGGCCAGCCCTCCAGGGCTACGCCATCCGCGCCGTGCCGGTGGCGATCTTTCTCTCGCTGCTGTTCAGCGGGTTGCTGATACTGATCCAGCGTATCAGCGACGACCGCAGCAAGTTGATCAGCGGCGGCAACACGAGGCGCTAGTTGAGCAGGAGCATGCAATGCCAGAGCTACCCCCCGGATCACGCTACGGCAGTTTCCAGATCAGCGGAAAGGTCGGGCGCGGGCTTACCGGGCCAGTCTATCGGGCAGTGTGGCTGAAGAGCCCGGAGCGTACTGAGGTTGCCCTCAAGCTCCTTGAGTCGCGTGATGAGAGCGTGCGCTCGTACTTCCTTAATGAGATGAACCTGCTGCGCCGCGCCCACGATCAAGGGCCGAAGCCACCTCATCTGGTCGAGTATGTCACCAGTATCACCACGAACGAGCCGTTTGCCCTGGCTACCCGCCTCTACGCTGATGGCCACGATCTGACCGCGTCTATCCGCGATGGGATGACGCCGGCGCAAGCCCTGCGTGTGGTGGAGCATACCGCCGAGGCGCTGGACTATCTGCACTACGTCCACCCCGATGCGCCGGTGGTTCACCGCGATGTGAAGCCGGGAAATATTCTGGTGGACACCGCTGGCAATGCGCTGTTGATCGACCTGAGCGCGGCCAGCCACCAGCACTTTCGGCTGGAGAATGAGCATGGCCTGGGCACGCCACAGTATATGCCGCCCGAGCAGTACGAAGGTGGCGAGCAGCCACAGACCGACCAGTTCGCGTTGGCGATGGTGGCTTACCAGATGCTCACCAGCGGCAAGACTCTGCTGAATGCCAAGGAGGATCCCACTCACCGCCAGATGATCGCCTTGCGCGATGCAGGCTACGCCCGGATCTACGAGACGATGCAGACATTCCCGGCTGCGGCCGAGGTGATCACCCGCGCTGTCGCCTACCACTGGCAGACCCGTTACCCTTCGTGTGGCGAGTTTGCCTACGATCTGCGCCGGGCGCTGACTCAGGACGGGGCCGCCCTGGAAGGCGGCAGCGCGTCACACAAGGGTTTTCAGGTTACGTGGGGGTACGTGGGGATGTTCGCCGCAGGAGCCCTGGCGCTGGTGCTGCTGGTTGTACTCTTTAGGGGCGGACAGCCTACCGCGCCGCCACTGACGCCCCCCACGCTTCCCCCAACCATTACCATTTTGGTGGAGAACAAGGGGCGAGGCATCGGCGAAATCATCGTCCCGACACCTACTGCGCCGGGGTTGGCACCGACAACCGAACTGCGTGAGAACGCACCGGCCCAGAGCGACGTTGCGGGTACGGTGCGCCCGAATGATCAGGGCTGCGCCCTGCGCGACACGCCCTCAACGAGCGGGGGCATTCTGCAAAAGATCACGTCCGATGTGGCGCTCACGGTTATTCGGCAGCAGGACGGCTGGTATGATGTGCGGCTACCAGACGGGCAGGAGGGCTGGTGCCCCGGCTTTCAGCTCAGCGGTCTCACTAGCGATCTGGCCCCGCGCCCGGCAGCAGTTGCGCCAACGGCGAAACCTCGGCCCGTTCGCCCACCTCCCGCGCCCCCCGCGCCCCCCGCGCCGACCAGCCCGCCAGAATATGTAGCCAGCCCGGAGCCGACCGCTACGATGTACGAAGTTAGCGCGACCCCTGAGACCATGGCCCCACCGCAGCCAACCGCGACAGCGGTGGATAGCCCGACGCCGATGCCGACGATGAGGCCGCATCCGAAGCCGAAGCCGCCGCCGCCGCCGCCGGCACCGCCGCCGCCATCAAATCGGTAATCCTAAAGCCAATACTTTTCACATAACGAACCTACCGCCGCGCCGCCCTCACCCCCCAGCCCCCTCTCCCTGAGCGGGAGAGGGGGAGACAGTCGCTTCCTGATGCGGAAGCCTACCCTGGAGTAGCCAATGACGACAAAAAGTTACACGCGGGCCTTTGACATCGGCAGCCTGACCGACCAGGGGCGGCGATCCAATAACGAGGATACGGTGCTGCGCGTCGAGGACTGGGATCGGGCCACCCAGTCGCAGCGCCACACCCTTGGACGGCTCTACGTTGTCGCCGACGGCGTCGGCGGGAATGACAACGGCGAGGTCGCCAGCGACTTGGTCGTGAAGGGGCTGATGCAGCACTACTACGACGAGAGCGTTGCGGAGGGGACAAGCCCGATTGATCGGCTGCGGCGTGCGGTTGAGTTGACTACCCGCGAGATTTCTGATGAGTCGCTGCGGCGAGACAACAACATGCGCTCGACGGTGGTGGCCGCGCTAATCCTTGACCCTGATGGCCGACGCGAGCGACGGCGACTGGTACTGGCGAATGTGGGCGACAGTCCGGCGATCCTCTTTCGCAAGGGCCAGCCGCCGCGCAAGCTCAGCCAGGATCACGTCAGACGTGACCAGACGCTCTCCCAGGCTATGGGTGACGAGGTGGTCAATGTCGCGATGTTCAACGAGCCGCTCCAGATTGATGATGTGGTGGTGATCTGCTCCGACGGGCTGAGCGACGGTGAGCGTGGCCCGGTGACTCCCAAGGAGATCGAACGAGTCATCCGTGGGACATCGGCCCAGGCCGCTTCGGCGGAACTGGTGCGTCTGGCCAAACGCAAGGGCAGCAGCGACAATATCTCGGCGATTGTCATCCGCAATGGCGACCGCCCGCCGCCGCTGCGCATGATTATGCAGAGTGTCCTGGCCCTGTTGTTCCTGGCCCTGTTGGGCGGGGGAATCTACGCGGCTGGCTTCGTCAAGAGCGGCAGTTCCAGTACCGGCGGGCCAGGTGGCATTCTGAATATCTTCGCGCCGACACAGGGTAACGGCGATGCGCTCGCTTCCACGGCGACAATGATGCCGCCAACGGATACCCCCTTACCGACGAATACCTCGTTGCCGACATTGACACCGCGCCCTAATAAAACGCCGATGCCGGTTGGCACGGCTGGGGCCGCAACCACGGTGCTAACAAACACGCTACAGGTTGTCGCACCCGCTGTTGGTACAGCGACGCCAGTCATACCGACAGCAACACCAGTTACGCCTGAGCCGACAATTATGACTGTGCTGACAGCTACGCCTATGCCCACGCTCAGGCCGCACCCCAAACCCAATCCTCCCCCGCCGCCCCCGGCACCACCAAAACCACCAGATCCAAAACGATGATCGATAGGCCAATACTAAAGCCAACACTTTTCACATAACGAGTCCGCCGCCGCGCAGCCCTCACCCCCCAGCCCCCTCTCCCTGAGCGGGAGAGGGGGAGTCGGAGGCGTCCTGTTACGGAATCTCCCCTCTCCCCGTGAGGGAGAGGGGCCGGGGGTGAGGGGGCAAGGTTGGCACGAAGTTGCTTATTTGAAAGGTGTATTGAGGCTAACACACGATGCAATATCAAACTCCCATCCAGAGATCCCTTGCCGCCATCGGAACGATCTTTTTGCTCCTTACGACGCTGGGCAGCGCAGGGCTGGTCGTCCCGGCCCGCGCTGGTACGACCGTTACTCCAACCATTAAGGTCACCAGCAGCCCGCAGATCATCTATCCCGGCGACGTGCTGACCCTCAACGTCACGATTACCAGCCCGGCCAGTTCAGCCCTGAACGCCGTGCGAGTGACTCAGGTACTCTCACCGGCGCTGACCTTGCAACATAGCGGGGTCGTGGGCGGCAGCCAGAGTTGCCCGACTCTGCCTTGTAGTCTGGGGAAGATCAACATCGGTACATCCGCGCAGATCACCAGCACCTACGAAATAGGTAATCTCGCGCCCACGAGCCTGATCAGCTATACGATCACCGTGAGCGCCACCGAGTTGAGTGCGCCGAGAATCATCACGAACACGCTCACCGTTGCGCAACCAATCGTCTATCTCCCGCTGGTACGTAAACCCTTCCCCGACCCTTACGCGCAGTGGCAGAAGCTGACCCCTCCGGCGGTAGGCTCGGCAATCAACTACCTGTTTGTGTCTCGTGGAACTACCTGCGCTGGGCCGGTGATTGAGGAGAATCTGCCCGATTCGATTTTCGCGGCAACCGATAGCGGCATCTTCCAGCTTGTAACAGCCAGCACCCAGGGTATCAGCCCAACCTGGAAACTACGCGGTAGCTCGACCATCTCAGCCACACATATCATAACCAGCCAGGGTTCGCTCTTCGCCAGCGCATTCAACCAGAGCGCGGTGCTGCGCAGCGATGATGCTGGAGCGACGTGGCACGATGAGGCGCTGGCAGGTAACCGGGGTGTTTACTGGCTGGCTGACAGCGGAACCCGCATCCTTGCCGCAGGCACGGACGGGCTGTTCATCCGCGAGGGTGGGGTATGGCGGGCTGATCCCAAGCTCAAGGGATCGATCACTGGCGTGGCCGTGGCCGGATCGAACGCCTATGCTATCCAGTACGGCACCAACAAAGACACCCTCTGGCGCAGCACGGCTGGTGGTGCCGCTGGAACGTGGATCTCTGCAGGGCAGATCCTCGGCACCACGAGCTTTATGCAGACCATCGACACAAGCAGCGCGGGCGGCCCTGAGTTGCTGGTCGGCACGGTGGACGGCGGGCTGTATAGCCTGGGGGCCGGTGGCCTGACCCCGTTTTCCAGCGGGCTTAACCTCACCGTCTACGGTATTTGGCGCGATGGACAGAGCCGCATCTACGCCGCCATGCGTGAGCCGGGTGGCCTGATGCGCTTCGGCGCGGCGGGCGGCGTGGGCGAGAGCTTGAGCAGCGCCGCTGGTGCGCCACCCACCTCCGAGCGACTCTACACCGTCAGCGGTCGCGACAACAGTTCATGCAACATCATCGCCGTCGGTAGCCGCGCTGGCGCTGTCTGGGTACGCCGGATTCCCTAATCGAGTCACTTCCTTGCAGCCCTCACCCCCCAGCCCCCTCTCCCTAAGCGGGAGAGGGGAGCCAAGCGCATCCTAATGCAGAATTTCCCGTGAGGGAGAGGGGCTGGGGGTGAGGGAACCAGGTTGGTGCTGTACCAGCTTATTTATATTGCCTCTACATTTATGAGCACACCCTCTAGCCCCACGCAAGCCCGCTACCGTATCTACCTCAGTGAGCAATCGACCATTGAGGTTGACATCGACACAAACCAACCGATCTCTCAGGTTGCCGGTGCCCTAGCCCAGCAGCACGGGCTCCCAGGGCCATATGACACCTACACCTTCTTCGGGACGGATCGACGGCCATTAATTCGCCAGCTTTCCCTGGCACGCACCCCCAACGCGCAGGGCGGTGATCTGTACCTGGCCCAGAACTACGCTCCCTGGTGGCTTCAGGCGTTGCCCGATGGCAGTGTGCCCGCAGCACCTGGCTGGGTTGGGCGACCCCCGACCAGCGTCACCACGTCCCGTCCGCTGCCGATCCGTATGATTGCCCTCGGCGGGATCGCGGTTGTCACGCTGGGCGCACTGGTCTGGCTCCTCTGGCCGCGTGACAGTGCAGTTACAGCGACAGCACCAACCGATCAGGGACTTCCACCTATCAGCCAGTCAACAACCCGACCAACGGCGACTCTGGTGGCGGTGATGCCGACTAACATGGCCCTGCCGACATCTGACCCTGCAACCCAGGCATCTGAAAACTACCAGAGCGGGCTGATCGCCTACGACAAGCATGATTGGGAGACGGCGAGCGGTCTGCTTCAGCAGGTATACGACCACAACCCAAGCTACCTGAACATCACCGACGTGCTTTCTTCCGCATACTACAACTGGGGGATGGCGGTGCGCGACAAAGGCGACATCGCCGGGGCCAAGGAGCATTTTGCCGCAGCGCTGCGGATTATGCCCAATCACCAGCTTGCGTCGGCTGAACTAGAGAAAGCACAGACCTACCTGGATGCGCAGGCAGCCAATGCTGCCAGTGATGTGGTGGGAACTATCGAGAAGTTTCGGGCGCTGCTCAAGCTCCAGTCAGATTATGCCGACGGATCAGCGCGGCTCTACGACGCCTTGATCACACGCGCCTCGGCGATCCAAGCGGAGGGGGGTGCGCAAAACCTACAGCACGCCCTGACTCTCTACAACGAGGCGGCGGAACTCGCCGTGCCAGATCACAGCGCCGCTGACACCGGGATCACGACGGTAAAAGCGCTGATGCCCACACCCGCACCGAGGCCGACAGCAAAGCCCGCGCAACCCTCACGCCTACGCTTTGGCGTGCTGAACTACAACGATGCCCCGAACTGCATCTCTGTCGGCATCAGCGGAGTCAACACGGGTGGCTGGTACTTTACGGTTGATGGACTGCACGTGTCCGGGAGCTTTGACACCGGCGGTAACGCACGGGCGTGTGGGCTCGGGGACGGCCAGGAAGTGACGATCACGGTTCACTATCCTGACGGCAGCGGGGTTGCGGGAGGCATGGGAGTTCCATCGAAGGGGAGTGCGATTATGGCCGCGTCCTGGCGCTGATGTGGGATCAATATCATCGCTCAGGCAACACAGAATCGTCGGTGCCACCCTGAGCGAAGCGAAGAGATGCTTCGCTTCGCTCAGCATGACATGTGACGCCGGGATATTTAAAAAATTCCGCGTCGTTTGGTTCTTCATACCCCACGTGTACCCGAATCTTCCTCGTAACCGCCATCACAATCCCTTTTCAGACAGCTTCTTAGGCATGGTTCAAACCAGCGTGACAATTCAGCGACGAAACGATGACGCGGTGAGGCGCTCCGTATCGCCTCATCGCCTCATCGCCTC
>CAIRFY010000277.1 GCA_903877945.1 uncultured Oscillochloris sp.
CATTGCAATGCGGTGAAAAAGATGTGGGTAAAGATATGCGCTCAGGGAGAGGGGGCTGGGGGGTGAGGGCTGAGCGGCGATCACACGACTTTGCATCAGCCCTGCATGGTGTCTGATCAGAGTTGCAACATTCTGTCCTATCAGATATACTACCCAGCGGTGTTTTGGGAGTCTCTGCCCAACTGCTACCGGGGCCACACCAAATTTACCGCAAAGGGGGTGAGCAGAACGAACGGTGAGGAGCGTTGTCGGGCCGGGGCGTTACCCCGCGCCAGTTCCAGGCCCGAGCCCAGCGGCAGCGCCGCAACGGTTCGCCGATTACCGGTCGTGCAGAGCAATGAAAGTTGAGCGTCGTGATGGCGAGACAGTCGAGCAACTGATCCGCCGCTTCAATAAGGGCGTTGTCTCCGAGCGTATCACAAAGACCTTCCGCGAAAAGATGCACTTTGTGTCGAAGAGCGAGCAGCGCAAAGAGAAGCGCCGCCGCGCTGAGCGCAATCGGCGTAAGAAGATCTCGAAGGGTTTCTAGGGTCGGAGAGCACAACGGCATGGGTAGGTGGGCAACGCTCACCCCCGTGCCGTTTTGTCGTGTGTTCGGCAACCTGATGCCCCCCCCTTGATCCCCATGCTATAATACCTTTCCGTTAGAGAAAAGAGTGATTCGCCCATATGTTTGATAAACTCGAAAATGTCGCCGCCCGTTATGACGAACTCGGCGAGCTGATGGCCCAGATTGAAGTGGTAAATAACCTGGCTCTGCTCCAGCAGTACGCCCGCGAGCAGAGCGATCTTGAGCCGATTGTCAGCGCTTACCGGGCTTATATGCAGGCCCAGCAGGCCGCCAACGAAGCCCAGACGATGTTCAATGAAAACGGCGGCGATGCCGAACTGCGCGAAATGGCCCAGGAGGAACTGGAGAGCCAGCGGGCAATCCTCTCCCGGCTTGAGGAAGAGATCAAGCTGCTGCTCCTCCCGCGTGATCCGAACGACGCCAAGGACGTGATCATCGAGATCCGCCAGGGCGAGGGCGGCGATGAGGCAGCTATCTTTGCCGCTGATCTCTACCGCATGTACGTGCGCTACGCCGAACTACGTGGCTGGAAGGTGGAGCTTGATAGCGTGACCGATAACGGTGTCGGCGGGTTCAAAGAGGCCGTGTTCGAGATTCGCGGCGAGAACGCCTACAGCCAACTCAAGTACGAGGGTGGCGTCCACCGTGTACAGCGGGTGCCCGCTACCGAGGCCCGTGGGCGCATCCACACCTCCACCGCCACCGTCGCGGTTATGCCCGAGGTGGAGCCGACGGTGATCGACATCAGGGACGAGGATGTACGCACCGATGTGTTCCGTAGCGGCGGCCACGGCGGCCAGGGGGTGAACACAACCGACTCGGCGGTGCGCGTGGTGTACAAAGGCGGCACCCCCCACGAGATCGTCGTCACCTGCCAGGACGGGCGTTCGCAGATCAAAAATCGCGAGAAGGCCATGTCGGTGCTGCGGGCCAAGCTCTACGCCCGCGAGCAAGAGAAGCAGCAGCGCGAGCAGGGTGCCTCACGTCTCGCCCAGGTTGGCACCGGCGAGCGCGCCGAGAAGATCCGTACCTACAACTTCCCGCAGGATCGCATCACCGACCACCGGATCGGCCAGAGCTTCTCGAACCTTCCCGGCGTGCTTGCCGGTTCGCTGGATAAGATCATCAACGCCCTGATCGTCTACGATAACGCTGAGCGCCTACAGGCGTCGGGTATTGTCTGACAGAGGTGCGGGAGGACTGCCGCACGTAGCCTTCCCCTGCCCCACCCCTTCATCGCAGAAAGCATCAGTCCACGGGGAGATAGCGAGATCGCTATGTCCCCCTTTTTGCCCCCATTGCCATGTGCGAGCCACGCTCGTAGCGTGTCGTGTAAGGAGCATCGCCGTGCTGACCCCCGAACTCGACGAGTTTATTGTGCGGATGCCGAAGGTGGAGTTACATGTCCATCTGGAGGGAGCCATTGCGCCACGGACGCTCCTTGAGCTTGCGCATCAGAATGGCGTCGAACTCCCTGCTCGCGATGTGGCGGGGGTTGAGCAACTCCTTCGCTACCGCAACTTCGGCGAGTTTATCACCGTGTTTATGACGATGGCGCGAGTGATCGTGCGCGGCGAGGACTTTGCGCGCCTGGCCTACGAACTCGGCATGGATCTAGCCGCGCAACAGGTGTGCTACGCCGAGGTGATGATCTCGCCAATGCAGCATATCAAGCGCGGCATGGATCTTTACGAGGCAATCGCCGGTGCCGCCGAGGGATTCGCCCAGGTAGAGCGCGAGACGGGGACGCAGATCCGCATCGCCCTTGACTACGGGCGTCAGTATGGGCCAGATCTGGCGTGGCAGGTACTCGATGTGGCCCGCAAGGCTCAGCCTATCGGCGTGGTCGGTTGGTCGATTGGCGGCAATGAGATTGGTCACCCCCCCGAGCCCTTCGCAGAGGTCTTCGCCGCTGCCCGCGAGGCAAAACTTGGCCTCATGGCTCACGCCGGCGAGGTGGTTGGCCCCGCGAGCGTCTGGGGTGCGATTGATCACCTTGGGGTGATGCGCCTCGGTCACGGTATCCGCAGCATCGACGACCCGCACCTGCTCACGGAGATCATCCGGCGCGGCGTGGTGCTTGATGTCTGCCCCAGCAGCAACCTGCGCACCGGCGCAGTCCACTCGTGGGCCGAACATCCCCTGCGCAAGCTCTACGACGCCGGGGTGCTGGTGACGATCAACTCGGACGACCCGACCTTCTTCCACACCACGATCACCGAGGAGTACCGCCGTTCTGTGACCCACTTTGGCTTTGGGGCTGATGAGCTTACGGCGATGACGCTGAACGCGGCCCGTGCGACGTTCCTTCCCCCCGCTGAGCGCGCCACCCTCTACACACAGGTCAACGCCGGGATCGTCACCCTCCGCCGCGAACTTGGCGTTTGACAAACTGCATCTAGGCGTCTATAATGCTGCGCATGCGAGCCCAGGTGGCGGAATTGGCAGACGCGCTAGGTTGAGGGCCTAGTGAACTAACCATGTTCATGAGGGTTCAAGTCCCTTCCTGGGCACCATTATTTTTCTGGGGGCGATTAGCTCAGTTGGTAGAGCACCTCGCTTACACCGAGGGTGTCGGCGGTTCGAGCCCGTCATCGCCCACCAGCGCGAGAATGGACAGACGCGGTCGCAGCTTTCGCGGCCGCCGCTGAACATTCAGAGCTGGCCAAGGTAGCTCAGTTGGTAGAGCATCGCACTGAAAATGCGGGGGTCACCAGTTCAAGTCTGGTCCTTGGCACCATCGAATAAAGCAGTAGAAAGCCTTTCGTCGCAATCGCGACGGGGGGCTTTTTGGTTGGTACGGGCTACGGTTGATTGGTAATACTCCCACGCCCCTCCCTCAGCGCCGCGTACACCACGTCTAGCAGCACGGCGGTAAAGCCGCTGCGCACCCGTTCGTTGCTCAGCACCTGGGCAATCATGCTCTGGTAGCTGTCCATGCCGCCGATCACTTCTTCCATCATCACTTTGGGGAAGTCACCCAGGGCGAACTGCTCCTTGGTGTTGTGTTCGGCCTGTTGGGCCAGCACCGGGTTGGTGATCATCCGCTCGCTGATGTGCGTCACCAGGCCGATCATGTCGGCGTCGCTTAGCTCGCCCTCGAAGAGGTCGTTCATGCGCTGGATGATCGCGGCCAGCAGCGCCCGCTGCGGGTCGCGGCCCTCCGCTGATCCCACTTCGCCCGGCGGCACCAATCCGTACTCGCCGCCGCCATCTTTGAGCGGTAGCTGGCGCTGGCCCTGGTCTTTTAGCCGGTAGTGGGTCAGCTTTACCCCCGATAGGTCGATCTCCTCGTTGAGCCGGTCGGTCGCCAACAGCGGGACGAGCAGCCGAAAAAAGATCGCCCGCTTCTCCAGGTCAGTGTCACCGTAGTTGATGATCTGCGAGAGGAAGTCGTACAGCCGCACAAAGCTGGCCAGGTCTTTGCGCACGATCTCCAGTTCGTCCAGGCTCTTTTTGTCGTTGGCGTCCCGCGCCGCGTGCCAACGCACCCGGAAGCGCTCAACCGCCGGGGCCAGGGCGGCCTGAAGCGCGGCCTGTTTGCCCTTCGGGTCGAGGTAGATCCGCACGAAGATTGCGATCTCCGACTCGCTGTAGAGCCGGGTGTCATCGAGCTTGGCCTGGAGGGTGTGAATAAGGTTCGGGTCGGTGACGCTGACCAATTCGGCGCGCTTGTAGTAGGGCGTGAAGGCGGCCAGGATGTCGTCGGGGTCGTTCACAAAGTCGAGGATGTAGGTGACGTCTTTGCCCGGCGCAACTCGGTTCAGCCGCGAGAGGGTCTGCACCGCCGCGATGCCGTCCAGCCGCTTGTCCACGTACATCGCGCAGAGCAGCGGCTGATCGAAGCCGGTCTGGTACTTGTTGGCGACGATCAGCACCTGGTAGTCATCGCCCTTAAACGCCTCTCGGATGTCGCGCCCCTTCAGGCCAGGGTTCATGGTGTGTTCGCTGAACGGACTCGGCCCGCTCTCCAGGTCGCTCACCTCGCCGGAGAAGGCCACGAGCGCAGCCAGATCGCGGTAGTTCTGCTGATGAATGTAGGCATCCAGGGCCAGCTTGTAGCGCACGGCCTCTTTGCGCGAGCCGGTAACCACCATCGCTTTGGCGTGACCGTCCAGCATCCGCTGGACGTTCTCGCGGAAGTGTTCGACGATGATCTGCACCTTCTGACTGATGTTGTACGGGTGTAGGTGCACCCAGCGCAACAGGCTTTTGAGCGCCGCCGACTGATCAACCTCGGTCTGATCATACTCCTGGCCGTTGTGGGCCAGCCGAAAGGCCAGTCGGTAGGGCGTGTAGTGCTGGAGTACGTCGAGGATGTAGCCCTCTTCGATGGCCTGCTGCATGGAGTAGACGTGGAAAGCCAGGGGCATGTTGGCATCGGAGGGCGGCACGTCGGGGTTGGGACGCCGCCCGAAGCGCATGAGCGTTTTGGCCTTGGGCGTGGCGGTGAAGGCGAAGAAGCTGATGTTCGGGTGGGTGGCGCGATCCTCCATCGCGGCCAGCAGCAGGTCTTCGGTACTGATCTCCTCACCCTCCTGGATCTGCTCCGCCGACAACACGTTGCTTAGGGCGCTGGCCGCTGAACCAGTCTGCGAGGAGTGCGCCTCGTCGGCGATCACGGCGAAACGCCGCGTGCGCAGGCTGCCCTGCTCACGAATGACACGCAAGGCCCAGGGGAAGGTCTGCAAGGTGACGATGATGATCGGGGTGCGGTCGAGTAGCGCCTTGGTCAGTTGCTCGGACTTCACCCCGGCCTTGCTCTCGATCTTGGCGACCACGCCGGTCTTGTGCTCGAACTGGTAGATCGTCTCCTGGAGCTGAGCGTCGAGTACGGTGCGGTCGGTGACGACGATCACCGAGTCGAAGATTTTGCGGTCGTGATCATTGTGCAGGCTGGCGAGGCGATGGGCCAGCCATGCGATGGAGTTGGACTTGCCCGAGCCTGCTGAGTGCTGGATAAGGTAGCTCTGGCCCGGCCCCTCGGCCCGCGCCGCGCCCACCAGCGCCCGCACGGCGTCCCACTGGTGGTAGCGCGGAAAGATGATGAACTGGCCCGCTTTCTTTTCGACGTGGGCAAAGTTCGCCAGAATGTCGAGCAAACTCGTCCGCTCCAACACGCGCTCCCAAAGGTAGGCAGTGCGGTAGCCGTCGGGGTTGGGCGGGTTGCCCGCGCCGCCGTCGTTGCCCAGGTTGAAGGGCAGAAAGCGGGTTGATCTCCCTGCCAGCCGCGTCGTCATCCAAACCTCGTCGGTACTCACGGCGAAGTGAACCAGGGCGCGGCGTGTCCCCTGGAGCAGCGGCTCGTCGCGGTTGCTGGTTAGGTCACGCGGGGGGCGGTCGTGGCGATACTGGGTAATGGCGTCGCGTACATTCTGGGTGAAGTCGGTCTTCAACTCGGCGGTAGCGACGGGCACGCCGTTGACGAAGAAGGCCAGGTCAAGAGCGTCGTTGGTCGCGTTGAGGCTGTAGCGCAGTTGCCGCACCACTCGGCAGCGCACCTGGGCGTAGCGGGCCAGACTGGTCGGGTTGCGGCCCTGGGCCGGCTGAAACTGGCACATGTCGAAGCGGGCATTGACCTGCTTGAAGCCGCGCCGCAGCACCGCCAGGGCACCATCCTTATCCAACATCTCGGCCAATCGTTTGAGGATAACCGTGCCGGTATCGCCATTGTGCAGCCGCCCCAGCTTGGCCAGCTCCGTTGGCTGAGTCGTCTCCAGCCAGCCCAACACATCCTCAGAGTAGAGCGCCAGTTCACGGTTATAGCCCGCGCTTGTCCCTTCGAGCCAACCGTTAGCCGTCAGATGGGCCACCACCTCGTCCTCGAAGGTGCGCTCACAGTGCTTGGTCATTGATCATCTCCGGCTCGGACAACGAATGCGTGTTATGTACACCGACTGCGATGCCGAACTCTCCGGCAAATCTGGTAATATAGCAATCCGACGGAGATTGTGAAGCTTGCGCCGAACTCAGACATACAACCGGAGGTATTATACGACATTATGACAACTCTACCTGTTCATATTGGCCGTGTGGTTCAAAATGCGCGTGTATTTAACGCACAGCGGTGGCAAGGATCGCTAGGTACGATGGACGAATTACTCAAAACCGTTGATGATCTTTTCGCGCTTCTTGATCAGCGCACCATGAAATATACGCTTGTTGGAGGCATTGCCATTCTCCAATATATCCAGGGGCGTAATACGGAAGATATTGATTTTATTATCAATACAACTGCATTAAAGAAACTGCCAGAGATTACCATTACGAGCCAAGATGCTTTCTTTGCGCGTGGCCACTACCATGATTTACAAATAGACTTTCTGCTTACAAAGAATCCATTGTTTGCACATGTTCAAAAAGAACACACCACAAAACAGCCGTTCTTTGAGCGCGTGATTACCTCGGCAACGGTTGATGGACTCATTTTATTAAAGCTGTATGCGCTTCCATCGTTATATCGGCAAGGCGATTTTACACGTGTTGGGTTGTATGAAAATGATGTCGCGACTCTGATGTTTTATCATCGTCCGATCATCACACACCTTGTTGATGAATTACGCGCCTATATGAGTGAGCAAGATATGACGGCCATTCACGACATTGTCGCGGATATTGAGCAGCGTATTCAACGATTTCAGCGTAAGCCAAAGGCAGAATAACGTAGTGCTAACAGAGCTTTTGTTTCAGACCGTGGAGATGGGTTTTTGGTAGTTCCTCAAGATGATGGAGTCGCCCAACCACAATACCGGGTGCGATGCCGATCTCTTCGGCAAATCTGGTGATTACGTCGGCGCTGAAGTAACTGCGTCCTCGCCGCTGCAACAAGCGTTGAAGATCATCGGGTGCGATGCGGTGATGATGTAGCGCTGGGCAGGGGTGGCAATGCCAAAGAATGCGAGTACCGCTCGCAGTTGATCAATGGGGTTGGCATAGGGTTGGATGAACCCGTGTTGGATCATAGCCTGGAGCGGCAGTTGGTTGCATACACCGAGCGCGGCACATCTATCCGTATTATTAGCGCACGGCCCCTCACCAGAACGGAGCGTAAAGCCTATGGCGAACGAGCAGAATAATCACGAGCCAGATGATGAACTGCGACCGGAATACGACCTTTCCCATCTGCTCTCAGGCGGTGTGCGGGGAAAGTACGCTGAGCGCTACCGGGAAGGGACGAACCTGGTGCTGCTCGCCCCCGATGTTGCGCGGGCCTTCCCCACCGCTGAGTCCGTGAACGAGGCATTGCGGCTGGTCATCAAGCTCGGCGAGATCCAGCAGCGATCTGCCAGCTAGGATCGTCCCCCCCCTGCACGTCAATCTGCCCTGTCACCGCCGCCGACGCCTGTAGACGCATGGCATTGGGACGGTGGGAAAGCTCTCACCCTTTGGTCCCCTCGCGAAGAATGTCTACCAACGTATCAACAATCTGCTGTGCCGCTTGAAGCTTAAGCTGCCCAACCCGCGTCACCATCAGTTGTTGATGGGCAGTGAATAGTTTGCCTGGGCGCGCATAGCTCGTGACGCGCAACGATCCGCTCGCAAAGTCATCATCTACAAGCGAAAGCGCCAGAGGATCATGATAGGGGTTGCTCGTAACTTGGCACAGAATCCAATCGTCCCGACCGACTGCGGCCAGGACGATGGCTGGGCGTAACTTCGCCTACGATAGATCGGAAAAAGGAAAGGGGACTAACACTACGGCTCCGACTGTAGGTGTGACCACGCTGCATCCTCCTCGGGACGATTCCAATCCTCGGCTAACGCGGCTTCACTCAGCAGGGTAACGTCATCCACCGCAAAGGGAGGCTCGTCCTCCAGGATCGTCACAAGGATGCGACGACCCTTGGGCAAGGAGACCGTTTCAAGCAGTCGAATGTTGCCGTGCTCGTCAACAATAGCGTTGATCGTCCGAAGCATGATCGCCCTCCTGTCATGTTCGTCGTGTCACTTTATTCTACCTGATTCACGTGACGGCTCCCGCACGTCAATCTGCCCCGTGACCGCCGCTGCCACCAGCGCGGTGCGATGCTCGCGTAGCACGGCGATCATTTCCTGGGATTTGGTGATCAGGGTGTCGATGTGGGTGGTTTCTTTGGATAGATAGTGAACGATACTGCGCTGCTCTTCAACTGACGGACAGGGCATCGACATTTCAAAAAAAGATTGCGGATAAAGCCGAAGTCGTGAATTCCATATGCCCTTTGAATAACGATTGATTTCCACTATATGTAATTCAGTACGGTAGAGATAATCGAGATACAACGGCTCAATATGGTGTCGTTTCTCAGGGCGTATTCGATACACATTATAAGAAGGACTGACAATGCCGTCATTAAGAGCCACCCCAAGTGCGCCCATCCAAGCCCACATTGTGTTAATAACAGTATCGCCCGTTCGGCACTTTTTATAACCCTCCAATGACTCAGCCATGATCATATTGACATTCTTTTCGCTGCGAGGGGTAACACCAGTGAGATGAGAAACCGTGAGAAGTTCCTCGTCTCCTGTTTCGGAAAGTTCTGTGACCTCCATGAAAATCCGGCGATACCGCTTCACCTCCCAATGCTTCGGTACCTCCCCCAGCCACGGCACGCCGCTGTCCTTCATCGGCGCGGCGGGGTCAAGTCCCTTCGTCACCACATGGCTAATCAGGGCGCGGCGCTTCTCCTGGAGCGTGGCGATCAGCGACACCTGCTTGGCGACCAGCGTGTCAATCCGTGTGGTCTCGGCGTCGAGGAATGCGGCGATGGCGTGTTGTTCGGGGAGGGGGGGAAGCCAACAATCGAGATTGTTAACTTGTTCGACGGAAACCGCATCATAAGTACTACCATAGGCAACTGCGTCTAATTGAAGTCTGAGCAAGGATAACAAAAACTCGA